>PHBE01000025.1 GCA_002841885.1 Deltaproteobacteria bacterium HGW-Deltaproteobacteria-18 | reverse complement strand
TGAGGGGGAAAGGCGACTTTCCCCCTTTTTTCATGGCCGGGTACGGACAGAACAGCCTGGACACACGCGCAGCGAAGATGAATCCTTCAGCCGACGCATTCCCGTCCCCTTGAAAACATTGACCAATGACTCTCGCCAAGGCATCAGCACTCTGAAAAAGGAGGGCGCCCATGAAAGCAAGCACCCGTCTCATGCAGTCACCGAAGCTTGAGCTTCCGCCGACCAGGACCGTCAATCCGGAACTTCATCGCGGCTCGACCGTATATTTCGATTCGTATGCGGACCTGCTCAGTGCCGGTTGCGGCGAATATCGAGGGGTCACCTATGGTACCGACAGGCTGCCACAGCAACGCATTCTTGAAAAGGCCATCGGCGAACTTGAAGGCGCGGCCCTGACCCGTGTCTTTCCCTCGGGGATCAGCGCCATCAGCGAAACCCTGCTGGCTTTTGCGAGTGCGGGTGATCATCTGCTCGTATGCGACAATGTCTATGGACCGACCCTGCGCTTCTGCCGCGAGATCCTGGGCAAATTCGGTGTGCAGACCGATGCCGTGCCCGCCAATGCCGGAGCGGAAATAATCGATTTCATCCGTCCTGAAACCCGGCTTATTTTCCTGGAATCACCCGGCTCGAACACGTTCGAGATCCAGGACATCCCGGCCATCACCCGCATCGCCCGCGAGCGCGGCATCGTCACGGTTCTCGACAACACTTGGGCCACGCCGCTGTACCTCAACCCGTTCGCCCTTGGGGTGGATATCTGCATCCATTCCGTGACCAAATATCTTTCCGGCCACTCGGATGTCCTGATGGGCTCGGTCTCGACCACTGCCGAGCACGCCGAAACCCTGGCGAAAACCTACGCCTGCCGAGAAATCTATGCCTCGCCGGACGACTGCCTGCTGACCCTGCGCGGCCTCAAGACCCTGCATGTGCGCATGAAAGAGCATTATGCTTCGGCGATGCAGGTGGCGCAATGGCTGCAGGAGCAGCCGCTGGTCCGCGAGGTGCTTTATCCGGCTCTGCCCTCGCACCCTGAACACCATCTCTGGAAGCGCGACTTCAGCGGCGCTTCAGGCCTCTTTGCCATGACCTTGCGACATGAATACGCACCGCAGACTCTGGGCGTGTTTCTGGATTCCCTGAGTCTGTTCGGCATGGGATTCAGCTGGGGAGGATACAAGAGCCTGATCACGGCCGGAGTGCCTGGAAGAAACCTGGCCGGGCGCTATCAAGGACAGACGATCATCCGCCTCAATATCGGCCTTGAAGATCCGCAGGACCTGATGGAGGATTTGGGACGCGGGCTGTCGCTGCTCGAAAGACAGACGCCTCTTGAGGATGCGCGACAAGCACGCTGATCACCTCGTTCCTGCATCCGCCAGGCTCGGCAAAGAGCCTGGCGGCCGCGCATTATCAAACCTGCCCGGAACCTACGCTGTAGCGTTTCATCTGGCTCCACACACTGGTGCGGGAGATTCCCAGAATCCGCGCCGCTTCGGACTGATTTCCGTCCGCCTCTCGCAGGGCCTGCACCAGGCGTTCTTTTTTGATCTCGTCCAGGCTTCTGGTCGCCACATCGGCAGGAACGCACGCCACGGATTCGCTCATGAGTTCGGTCGGCAGGTCGCCGGGTTCGATCATGTCCGTCTTGCAGGCCACAAAGGCGTACTCGAAGGCGCTGCGAAGCTCGCGCACGTTGCCGGGCCAGGGATGGCGCAGCAGCAGATCCATGGCTTCGCGCGAGATGCCCTGCACCTTCTTGCCGGATTTGAGCTGCATGCGCAGGAAAAACGAAGAGGCCAAAAGCGGAATGTCCTCGCGGCGCTCGCGCAGCGCAGGGATGCGAATGGGAATGACGTTGATGCGATAGTACAGGTCCTGGCGGAACAGGTTTCTGGCGATAAGTTCCGGCAGATCGCGATTGGTGGCCGTGAGAATCCGGGCCTGGATGGGAATGGGCTTGTGATCGCCAACGCGCTCGATGACCTTCTCTTCGAGCACGCGCAAGAGCTTTACCTGGGTACTGGCGGGAAGGTCGCCGATTTCATCCAGAAAGATGTCCCCGTCGCCCGCGCTCTCGAAACGCCCCATGCGATCCTTGTGCGCACCGGTGTAGGCGCCCCTGACGTGCCCAAAAAGTTCGCTTTCCAGAAGCGACTCGTTGAGCGCCGCGCAGTTGACCTTGATGAACGGCTTGTCCCGGCGCGGACCGGCCTCGTGAATGGCCTTGGCCACCAGCTCCTTGCCGGTGCCGCTCTCGCCGTAGATGATGACCGGCGAGTCGATCTGCGCCACGCCGTCGATAAAATCGAAGACCCGCTGCATGTTCGCGGCCCGGCCCACGATGCCGTGAAAGGAGTCCTCGCGGGAAATCTCGCGCCGGAAGATCTCAAGCTGCTCTTCCTTGTCCACAAGGTCCGAGATGTCCGTCATGGTCTCCACCGCCCCGATTATCTCGCCATCCCTGTCCTTGAGCACCGAGGCATTCTTGACCACCGGCACGCGCGAGCCATCCTTGCGCATCAGGGCGCACTGCTGTTTGCGCAGCTCCCCCTTCTTGAACATCACGCACCAGTGACACTCCGGAATCCCGCGCGCCAGCTCGCAGGACGAGCAGCCAAGGATCGTGCACGAAGCCCCGATAAGCTCTTCGCGGGAATAACCCGTCATGCTCACCAGGCCCTCGTTGACGGACACGATCTTGCCATCCGGCGTGACGATCATGATGCCGTCCTGAATGGTGTTGACCACGGTCTTCCAATATTGATTCAGATCTTCATCCATCCTCTTCGCTCCATGCCACATGTTTTGTTTGTGAACAAAGTACCTGTTCATCTGTTTAGTTAATGAACATGCAAAACGCAACAACGGAACGGAAAACGATCGAAAATAATCGTTCGCAGTCAAATTTAAATTATTATTTCAGATAGATAAAAATAATGAAATTTCAAGATCCGTAAAGCACGAATCTGGCACGCCACTGGCTATTGGGGATATGTCGGCGAATCCCGGCGTATGAGGATGACTGCCATGACCACGTTAGACATGCGGAACACAATGGATTTTTTCGGGATGCTCACGGCCTGCGCACTGATCAAAAGGCTTGAAGCTGGTGAATCCATGCTGATTCTGGCCAACGACAGGGCCTTTCTGCCAGATTTGCGCAGAGTGCACCCTGACTGCAGCTTTCAGATGATCCCGCCTCATGACTTGCAGGACGGCGACGATTACCTGTTTCAAGTCATAAAGATATCATCATGGCCGCACCCGCCTGGCCCTGCGTCACGCCGTGTCCCTGGCCGTAAACTACGGCGCTTCCATGACCATCCTGCATGTGGTACCGGATCTTGTGGACCTCCTGAGCGAAGATGCAGGCTTTGACATCGAAACACACTTCGAGGCTTCGAACTGGAACGAATTCAACGCCTCGGCCACGGCCAGGGCCAAGGAAAAGGACCGGGATCGAGTGCGCCAGATAGCCGCCGATGCGCCACCGAGGACGCCCGCTGCCCGGTATCCGGAGCGGAACTGATGATCCGCACAGGCGATCCGGCCGAACGCATCCTTGAAGAGATCGCCGGGCACGACCTTGTCGTCATGGGCGCCCACGGGCGGGGCGTGTTCGCCAACATGCTGCTCGGTTCCGTGGCCAGCAAGATCGTGCGCCTGAGCCCCGTTCCGGTGCTGACGGTGCGGTTGCCCGAGGAAAAGGCGTGAAGGTGAGCTGGCCGATTGTATCAGGAAAGACATGGATTGCCACGGCTTTCAGCCTCGCAATGACGCCATGGCTCAACCGTCATTGCGAGGAGTCTTCGACGCGGCAATCCATCTTCGCCTCTTCAAATGCAAAGAAAAGACAGGAAAGACATGGATTGCCACGGCTTTCAGCCTCGCAATGACGTCATGACTCAACCGTCATTGCGAGGAGTCTTCGACGCAGCAGGTCAGGCTCTGCGTGAAATCCATCTTTCCGAATATAGAGAAACCGTGACAATAAACTCTCCTTGGAGAAATACATGAAAATAAACCGCAGACTCTTCCTTGCCTCGGGCCTGGCCGCAGCGGCCGGTGCCGTGGCCAGGCCTGCGCAGGCCCTTGCCGGGGAAGGCGGCAGTTCCGGCACGAACGACGCTGTCGTCCTGGCAACCCTGCTCGACATTTCCAAGTGCATCGCCTGCGGCGCATGCGTGGAAGCATGTCGCGAGACCAACGGGCACAAATTCCCCAAACCGACAAAACCCTTCCCCAAGATGTATCCGGCCAAGGTCAAGGCCGCTGACTGGTCGGACAAGCAGGACGTGGACGACCGCCTGACTCCCTACAACTGGCTCTACATCCAGACGGCCACGGGCGAATACAACGGCGAGCCCTTCGAATTGAACATCCCGCGCCGCTGTCTGCATTGCCAGAACCCGCCCTGTGCCAATCTCTGCCCTTGGGGCGCAGCATCAAAGGACGGCCGGGGCATCGTCAGCATCAACGACGAGATCTGCCTGGGCGGCTCCAAATGCAAGAGCGTCTGCCCGTGGCACATCCCCGAACGCCAGACAGGCGTCGGGCTGTACCTGAAGCTCGCACCGAGCTTCGCGGGAAACGGCGTCATGTACAAATGCGACCGCTGCCGGGACCTGGTCGCCCAGGGAAAGACTCCGGCCTGCATCGAGCCCTGCCCCGAAGGAGTGCAGACCATCGGCCCGCGCGACGAGATCAGGGCCATGGCCCTCAAGCTGGCCGAGGAAACCGGGGGCTTCATCTACGGCGACACCGAGAACGGCGGGACCAACACGTTTTACGTTTCCCCCGTGCCCTTCGACGTCCTTGACCAGGCCGTTGAACAGGGGGCGGGCAAACCGCACCTGGCATCGGTCGGAAACCCGTTCGTTAAGGAAGAGCAGCTGGCGCGTGCCGTCTATGCAGCTCCCTTCGTCGGGCTCGTGGCCGGCGTGCTGCATCTGGTACGCGGGGCCACTTCGGAGGACAGCAATGAATAAACTCACCCTTGTTTTCCGCCTGACCGTGATCGCCCTGCTGTTCACTGGCTTCGCCCAGATGCCCATCTTCGCCCGGTATTATCTGGCCGACGTGCCGGGTTTTGCCTGGACGGCGGACTACTATTTCAACCACGTGCTGCACTACATCCTGGCCATCGTCCTGCTGGCCATTCTTGGCTGGCGACTGCCCCGCATCCTCAGGCGCAAGTCCTGGAAGACAATGGACGTCATCGTCGGCCTGTGCTGGGCCGGCATCGTGCTAACCGGCATCATCCGGGTCATGAAGAATCAGCCGCAGAGCTATTTCTCCCCCACGCTGGTCATGTGGGTGGACTGGAGCCATCTCGGATTTGTCATGCTCCTCGGAGCGGCGAGCCTGATTCGACCCAGAGCCCGGCCCGGAGCCCCGAAAAGCTGACGCCCTCTAAACCTGATAAATCACTTTAAGTTTATCTCGGCGGAATCATTCCCTCCATACTGCTGCGCCCCAGGCCACTGGGTGCGCGCCAGGGGCTCTTGTTTCAAAATTCAACCAATTTGATCGAAAGGAGACAAATATGATTGCCAAACGAATTGTCGTGATCGGAGGAACCGCCGCCGGGCCAAAGGCAGCGGCCAGGGCCAGCCGCCTGGATCAGAACGCGGAGGTCATCCTCCTGCAGAAGGCCCCGGAGCTGTCCATGGCGTCCTGCGGATACCCCTACTACGTATCAGGCATGTTCAAGGAGCGTGAAAAGCTTCTGTGCACACCGTCCGGCGTGGTGCGCGACCCGGCCTTCTTCGCCGGTGCCAAGGGCATCACCGCCATGGTCAATACCGAAGCCGTGAGCATCGATCGTGAAAGCAAGGTCGTGAGCTGGATCAATTCCGAGGGAAACAACGGCCTTTTGGCCTATGACAAGCTCATCCTCTGCACCGGATCCGTACCCAAGATGCCCCCGATCCCGGGACGGGACCTAAAGGGCGTGACGACCCTGCACTCCATGGCCGACGCCGACGCCATGCGTACCTGGGCCGAGCATTCCAGAGGCAAGAAGGCTGTGGTCATCGGCGGCGGGCTCATCGGCATCGAGGCCTGCGAAGCATTGAGCCATGCGGGAATCGATGTCACCGTGGTCGAGGCCCTGCCGCAAATTCTCGGTTTTCTGGACACCGAGTTGGCGCTGCTGGTGGAAAACCACGCCCGCGCCAAGGGTGCAAAGATCATAACCGGCGTCGGCCTGTCGGCTCTTGAAGGCGAAGACGGACAGATCAGCGCCGCACGCCTGGCAGATGGGCGGGTGCTGCCCTGCGATCTGGTGGTCATGGCCGTCGGCGTGGCTCCGAACACTGCCCTGGCCAAGGCCGCGGGCCTTGAGATCGGTGCCTCCGGCGGCATCGTCGTCAACGAGTTCATGGCAACTTCGGATCCGAACATCTACGCCGCCGGAGACTGCGTCGAGATTACCAATCGTCTGACCGGAAAGAAAATACTGGCTCCGTACGGCGACCTGGCCAATCTGGAAGGCCGCGTGGCCGGTGAGAACGCGGTGCTCGGCGATTCGGTGCGCTTCCCCGGAACCATCGGCAGCGGCATCTGCAAGGTCTTCGACTTCACCGCCGCGTCAACAGGTCTCTCGGAACGCCGCGCCAGGGAAGCAGGCTTTGATGTGGTCACAGCCATAAATGCCAGCCCCGACAAACCCGGCTTCATGGGCGCAAAACCCCTGGTCTCCAAGATGATCGCGGATCGCGCCACGGGCCGCATCCTGGGATTTGCCTGCGTAGGCCTCGGTGACGTGAACCGCCAGGCTTCCGAAATGGCCGTGGCGGTGGCCGCTGGCTGGACCGTGGACGAAATGGCCATGGCCGACCTGCCCTACGCACCGCCCTACTCCCAGGCCATCGACCATGCCATCGCCACCGCGCATATTCTCCAGAACAAGATGCGCGGGCTCATGACCGGCATCTCCAGCGTCGAGGCCAAGGCCCTCTTCGACGCGGGTGGTCCTCTCTACGTCCTTGACGTGCGCGGCCACGATGAATTCGCGGAGAAGCAGCTCGGCCGTGGCGAAACACTCATTCCTCTAGGCCAGTTGCGGGGGCGCGTGAACGAACTGCCCCAGGACAAGAACGCGACCATCCTCTCTTTCTGCAAAGTGTCCATGCGCGGCTACGAAGCCCAGCGCATTCTCGAAAGCGCCGGGTATACCAACGTACGGGTCATGGAAGGCGGACTCATGGCATGGCCCTACACCAGCGAACAATAGTTTCCCCTCCCCTCCTTAAAGAAGGCCAAAGCCCCCTGACAGATTGGTTGTCAGAGGGCTTTGGCCTTATACTTCGCGAACGTAAGTGACGCATTTCAGCAAATGGACTATAGAAGAGGCGGTCGGCTCCAGCAGCTTTTTCCCGGAAGCGACTTTTTCAGATGAGCTTTTCGACCGTCCGCATCAACTCCGTGCTGTCGTAGGATTTGACCACATAGGCATCGGCCGCAATGGACTTGAGGTCGAAGCGAAAGCTGTCGTAGGCCGTGCACAGGACGATGGGCAGCTTGCCATGGCTGCACCGCAGGCTCTGTAGCATGTCGAGCCCCGACTTGCTCTCCAGCTTGATATCCAGAATGATCAGGTCGGGCTTGTGATCTTTCACCAGCTCCAGAGGATCGTCGCTCCCGTCGGAAAGGACCACTTCATAGCCCAGGGCGCGGAGTTCCTCGGCATAGAGCATGCGCACATGTGCTTCATCGTCGATCACCAGAACCTTCTTCCGGCCCATAAGAACCTCCCCCTGCGTCAAATTTTCTTTTCCATAACAGACTATATCCGACCTTGGGAAGATTCTCCTGTCCAAAAATCAACTCCCTTCCGGCAGCCGCAAAACACAATGCCGCCCGGAGGCGGCATATGGTCACCAGAGAAAGCGCGCCTCTATTCCTGCATTTCAAAAATTCCATCCAGTTCGGAAACAAAAGGCTTCACCGTATCCTGATCTTCCGGCGACGCTGTAAGCACCTTCTCCATTTCCGCCATGCTCGTCTGCATCTGTGTGATCATCTGGGACTTGTATTCGGCCGGGATGTCCTTGTTGCCTTCGATCTCGGCGATGGACTGCTGCATCTGGCCCATGACATCCTGCCCGTCCTTGCCCAGCCTGATGGCCATGTATGCCTGGGTCACCTGCTGGGAAAC
Organism: Deltaproteobacteria bacterium HGW-Deltaproteobacteria-18; assembly: GCA_002841885.1. NCBI lineage: Bacteria > Deltaproteobacteria > Deltaproteobacteria bacterium HGW-Deltaproteobacteria-18. The sequence continues at coordinate 35,072 of PHBE01000025.1, read as the reverse complement.
CGTCGACCAGGTGGTAAAGTCAAATCCGTGCTTTCCGAGAATGGCTTCCACATCGCGCTTCTCCTTGAGGCCCTGGGCCCAATCAGTCACGACCTGGGCGGTACTGGTTGCGTCACCGTCATCACCGCTCTCTTCGGCGTACTGATCAAAATACGGCTTGAGTTCCTGCATGGAGGCAATAAAGCCCTTCACGTCGTTTGCAGTCAGGCCCGAACACCAGGCGTTGGAAGAAATCAACAACATCATTATGAAAAGCCCCGCCACACGCACCAATTTCATACTTCCTCCTCGAAGAATATTTGGCAATGCATAATCTATTTTCCGCGCTCCTCATCTCTTTATTGCGCTTTCGTGGCAATATATTTATGTCAGCGCGAACTCAAGGGGCTGGAAACGATCCAACCCGAATCTCCAAAAAACAACACTGGAGGCTGTCATGAATCCCAAGGAACTTCTATACGCAAAATCCCATGAATGGGTCAAAATCGAAGGCGACGAGGCCGTGATCGGCATCAGCCACTTCGCTCAGGAGCAGCTCGGCGATCTGACTTTCGTCGAACTCCCCCAGCCCGGCGACCAGGCCGAGGCCGGAGCCGAGATCGGAACGGTGGAATCGGTCAAGGCCGCCAGCGAAATATACTCCCCGGTCAGCGGAGAGATCACCGCAGTCAACACGGAGTTGGAAAACGCGCCGGAACTGGTCAACAAGGATGCATTCGGCGCAGGCTGGCTGTTCAAGGTCCGCCTTTCCGCCGCACCCGAAGGACTTCTGGACGCCGACGCCTACGCAGCCCTGTGCGCCGCCGAAGCGCACTAAACCCAATCATCAGGCTGCCCCTTCCGCTGCGCGAACGTTCATTCTTTTTTGCCTGAACTCGTCGCCTCCGGCCGGATGGACGCAGCCCATCATCCGGAGGCGACATGCCCTTCATACCGCATACCCCTGCCGAACAGAGCGAAATGCTGGCCACCGTCGGCGTGGACAGCGTGGAAGCCCTGTTCGAAGATATTCCGAAAAAATTCCGGGCCGCCGAACTGAACCTGCCTCGGGGCCTGAGCGAAATGGACGTCCGCCAGAAGCTCGAAAAGACGGCGGCCAAAAACCACACGGATCTGACCTCGTTCCTGGGCGCAGGATTCTACGATCACTATATTCCAAGCGCAGTGGACGCGCTCTGCAGTCGGGGTGAATTCTATACCGCATACACCCCCTATCAGGCCGAAGCCTCCCAGGGCATGCTGCAGGCGATCTTTGAATATCAGACTGCCGTGGCACGCCTTCTTGACCTGCAATACGCCAATGCTTCCCTCTATGACGGCGGAACAGCGCTCTACGAAGCGATCATGATGGCCGTGCGCCAGAACAAACGCACGCGCATCGTCATCTCCGAGAGCGTGAACCCCATCTACAGGGTCATGCTCGACAGCTACACCACGAACCTCAAACTCGATCTGGTGACCATCCCTCACCAGAATTGCAAAACGGACGTGGATGCGCTGCTTGCTGCCCTGAATGACGACACGGCGGCCGTCATCGTCCAGAATCCCAACTTCTTCGGCACGATCCAGGATTTCACGGCCCTTTTCACCAAGGCCCGCGAACACAAGATCGTCTCCATCATCTCGACCTATCCGATCATGCAGTCCCTGCTCAAGACTCCGGGCGAAATGGGCGCCGATATCGCCGTGGCCGAGGGTCAGAGTCTCGGGCTGCCGCTCAGTTTCGGCGGTCCGTACCTGGGCATCATGGCCTGCAACAAGCAGCTCATCCGCCAGATGCCCGGCCGCATCGTCGGACGCACCGTGGACAAGAGCGGCAAGACCGGCTTCGTGTTGACCCTGCAGGCCCGGGAGCAGCATATCCGCCGCGAGAAGGCCACATCCAACATCTGCTCCAACCAGGCCCTGTGCGCCCTGCGCGCACTCATGTACATGAGCCTGCTCGGGCCCGAAGGGCTCAAGCGCACGGCCCAGATCGGCATGGAACGCGCCAGCTATGCAGCCAAGCGCCTGGAACAGCTGCCCGGAGTACGCGTGGTCAACCAGCCTTTCGGCAACGAATTCACCGTCGAGCTGCCCGTGCGCGCCTACGAGGTCATCGACAAGCTCCTTGTCACCAAATACGTGCCCGGCTTCCCCCTTGGCCGCTACTACCAGGGCATGGACAACCACCTCCTGGTGGCCTGCACCGAAAAAACCACACAGCAGAGCGTCGGCATCCTGGCCGAATTGATTGGAGGTGCCCTGTGAAAACCATGTTCTCCGATTCCGCCAAGGGCAGAACCGGCGTGTGGCCCGACGCCCCCAAGGGAAATCCGTCGTCCACCATCCCGGACGAGCTGCTGCGCGGCTGCCCCCCGAAACTCCCCGAACTGTCCGAGATAGACGTCATCCGTCATTTCACCAAGCTCTCCCGCCTCAATTACAGCGTGGACAGCAATTTCTATCCCCTCGGGTCGTGCACCATGAAGTACAACCCGAAATTCACCGAGGCCGTGGCCGCCCAGCCCGGGTTCACCTCCGTGCACCCGCTTATCCCGCAGCTCAAGGGGGCCGGACACATGACCCAGGGCGCGCTGGAAGTGCTCTACGAGACCGAGCAGCTCCTGGCCGAGATCACCGGCATGGACGCCTTCACCCTGCAACCCATGGCCGGAGCCCACGGCGAGCTGACCGGGGTCATGCTCATGGCCGCCTATCACAACGACAAGGGCAACAAGAAGACCAAGATCATCGTCCCCGACTCGGCCCACGGCACCAACCCTGCCTCGGCGGCCATCGCGGGTTACGATGTCGTCTCCATCGAATCCAAAAACGGGATGATCGACCCCGACGAACTCGAAAAGGTCCTTGACGACGAGGTCGCGGGTCTGATGATGACCTGCCCCAACACCCTGGGGCTTTTCGAGTGCGGGCTGGAACGCATCGTCAAGCTGATCCACGGCGTGGACGGGCTGCTTTACTACGACGGCGCTAACCTGAACGCCATCATGGGCAAGATGCGCGTCGGCGACGTCGGCTTCGACATCGTGCACCTGAACCTGCACAAGACCTTCGCCACCCCTCACGGCGGCGGCGGACCCGGCTCGGGGCCCGTTGGCGTAAGCCGGCGTCTGGTGGACTACCTGCCCGTTTCGCGAGTGGTGAAACTCGAGGACGGACAATACTACCTGAACTACGACTACCCCAAATCCATCGGCTATATCGCGCCCTTCTACGGCAATTTCGGGGTCATCCTCAAAGCCTACGCCTACATCCTGCGCCTGGGCCGTGAAGGCATTGTGCGCGCTTCGGAGAACGCGGTCCTGGCCGCCAACTACCTGCGCAAACGTCTGGAGGATCATCTCGAAATCCCCCACGACCGCATCTGCATGCACGAGTTCGTGGCCTCGGCCGCGAAACAGGCCGAAAAGGGTGTTCGAGCCCTGGATCTGGCCAAGGCCCTGCTCGACAAGGGGCACTATGCCCCGACCATCTACTTTCCGCTCATCGTCAAGGAATGCCTGATGTTCGAGCCCACGGAGACGGAAAGCAAGGAAACCCTGGACGGATTCATCGATGACCTGATCGAAATACTCGGACGTGTCGATACCGATGCGCAATCAATTCAAAACGCTCCCGTGACCACTCCAGTGGAGCGTCTCGACGAGGTCCGCGCAGCCAGAAGCATGGAACTTGTGGACGACGCCGGACTTTGATTCCACTTCATCTGAGCCATAAAAAAAGCCTCCAGCAATGGAGGCTTTTTTTATGGCTGCATATCGATTCACCCTGTTTTGCAGCAACTTTCACGATGCTTGCGATACATGATAAAATTCGTTGCAATCACACACCCTCGTGCTTAAGGAAGTTTCACATATTCTTTATTCATGGGGTGATCATGTCCTACATTTTTGTCGTACCTACACTGCTTGGCCTTGTAGCGCTCATGTATTTTTATGTTTCGCGCAAGCCGGAGCTGGAACCCATCTTTGGTGAAGATCATAATCCAGTAAAGATAATTCCGGTTGTCACCAAACAAACTGCATTCAATGAGTGGGAATCAGTATTGATCCGCGCCCTGGATCATATCTACTCCGGTACGCCGTCATCAACCGGCAACCAACTGACCCACGTCTACGAACCGCCCTCGGCCCTGGCTCAAACCGCAATCTCGAATCTGGTCAAGGCCTTCGACAAGGTAGGCACCCTGCACTCCTCCCTGGCCGCCATCGACAATCCCGGCGTCAGCATGAAAGAGCTCGGCGATCTGGTCACCCGCGACCCCCTGCTCTCTTCCCGCGTGCTGAAAACCATCAACTCCCCGTTTTTTCGCGTGGCCACGGATGTCAAATCCATCCACACCGCCGTGAACATCCTGGGCCTGACCAATCTGAAAAACCTCATCGCATTTGGAGTCATGCCCTATTCGCTGTACAAGCATCCCGAACATCAGCGCATGTTCAAGACCGTCTGGCAGCACATGAACTCCACCGCCATCGCCGCCTCGTACATGGCAAGGGCAAGGCAGGATCTGGACAGCGGCGCCCTGTACACAGCCGGACTGATGCACGACATCGGCAAGCTCGTGCTCATCCTGCTGGTCAAAGATCCCGAAGAGGGCGAAGTGTATCCTCAAACCCTGGACCGCGAATACGAGCGTCTCATGGCCACCCATATCCAGGCTGCCCAGATCATGGCCCAAGGGGGGAGCATCCCGGATCAGCTGCGCACCCTGGTCCTGAGCCACCACCTTCCTGCGCTGCTGCCGGTTTCACAGCTTGAATGTGACGGGCAGCAGGCCAAGAGCCTGACCGTGCTTTTTTTGGCCGACCAAGTGGCCAAACTCATCTCGCCGCACGGCACCCTGCTCGACGACGTCCGCAAACTCGACCAGCTCGACCCCAGCTTCCGCGAGATCTTCTCGAAACAGGAAGCCCGGGAGATCCTGCTGAGTCCCGGGCTTATCGATGACGTGATGAACAACGTGCGTCTGGTGCAGGCGACGCTGAACTAGGCTTCAACTGCTTTTTTTTGACTGCCGGCCGCCTTGACGTCCGGCAGTCATTTTTTTTGATCCAGGGTCCGCAGCAACTGCCAGGCCATGAATCCGAGCAGGATCACCCCAAAGCCTAGCACCGCCCAAAGCACAAGTCCGGCATGATCCGGTTCCGGCAACAGCCGATCGTCACCGCCCAGGACAACCGGGGCCGCAAGCTTGGCTGTACCCAGCCCCAGCGTCCCGATCTTTTTGTCGCCGAGCATGGCGGAAAGCATATCGGGTGCGCGTTTTGCGGAATGCTTGCCCATGGCCAGAGTGAACGGCCCGGGGCCTTGCGGCATGAAGACAAGCTCATGAGGCACCCACCCGACACGCAGCGGCACCGGCGCGCCCTGCATCACGATCCGCAAGCGCTCACAAGGGCCATGCAGCGCAAGGCCCGGACCGTCCAGCAACTGCCCGTCAACGGTCAGACGAAAAAGCGCTCCTGCCGCCACGGCACGCCAGTCTTCGTTCAAAGGCCTGAGCACTTTCACGCCCAGCACAGCATTTTCCACGTCTCCCAGATCCAGCACATCCACCGGCAAGGCGGGCGGCAACGCATACTCGTAGGTATCTTCAGCTACCAGATGTCCGTGCAGGGGCAGAAAACGACGGGTCACGTCCGCGTCGCCGCCGACCATCCGCGCATGGGCTCTGGCCAGAACCGAAAGGTCGGCCTGTCCCGTCAGCAGATAATATTTCCAGCGCTTGCCGTGGAGCATGACCCTGTCCTGCAGGATGCGTCCATTCTGGTGCTCCATGAAGGCCAGCACCGCGCTTCCGGCCGCACGCCAGGAATACAGGTCGTCACTGCCTTGCACTTCGACACGGATGAAGGCCGACGATGAGGCCCCGGCCTCGAAACGCAGCGCGGCGATGTCTTCGGTGATGGCGGAAGCGTCAAGCAGCAGAGACTGATGCGTCCCCGCGGGAAGCGCGGTCATCCGGGTCTCCAGTACGGCACCCTGGTCCGAGGTGCGCACGTTCATGCGAAAGTCATAATCCAAGGCGCCTTCAGGCCCGTCCGAAATTCGAAAAAGGGGCAGAGGCGTTTCCTGCGCGGCGACAGCCTGTACTGCGACGCGGCGCAGGTGCATGGGCACCTCGGCACCCTCGGCGTTGAACACGCGCAGATCGCCAAGGTCGTCTCGCACGCTGGCATTGTAAACTTCAAAAGGCAGTTCCAGGCGTTGCAGGGCAAAATCCGCTTCTGTTTCCAGAAGGTAGCCGCGGGCAAAGTCCATGGGCGAGGCGGCCTGGGCTGAGAAAGGCGCAAGCAGAAGCAGCAGGACGAAGATCATGATTTTTTCCCCTTGGGCGGCATCGGACAGAAATAACCCACCACAAGCATGAGCAGCCCCACACCCAGAAACGAGACAATGCGCGCCACGGTGCCGCGCCCATCCAGATCGACCAGAAAAAGCTTGCCGACCACGACCGCCAGCAGCCCGGCCCCGGCCATCCAGGCCTCCCGCAGGACGCGCCTGCGCCCCAGGAGCATGGCCCCAAGCGCAGCCAGGGACCAGAGCACCGAACAGGCTGCCTGCAACACGTCGGAGCGAAACATGGATTCCAAGGCATAGGGCACATCGCCCAGAAAATGAACCGTCCTGGCCACGACCACGTTCATCCAGACAAAGGCCCACCCAGCCAGGACGGCGGGCAGAAAACGCTCGACCCGGGGATCTCTGATCACGTCATGCCCCACCGCCTTGCGCGCCCAGACCGCCAGGGTGACCAGCACCAGCGCCTGGGTCAGATCGAGGGGGTTCAGGACCGGGACATACGGCAGGGGGCGGGGATTGCCACTGACGAAGCAGGCCCCGATCCACCACAGGGCCAGAAACGCCGCAAGGGCTCCGCCGGCGCGAAGATATGCAGCGAAATGCCTGCGCAGAGGCCAGTCCAGGCGCGGGTAGACGATGACAATGAGCAGCAGGATTCCGGTCACGGCCGCTGCGGCATCGGCCCAGCTTCCGTTTTGAGCGAGATGGATGATCGTCTGCCTGTGCGCTTCACGCAGGGCCAGCACCGCGACCAGGAGCGCACCGAGCGTATGCACCCAGCCGCGCACCCGTGCGTCCCAGCTCTCTTCCAGGGCGAAAAGCATCCCGAATTGAGCCAGCAGGGCCAGCGGCCAGCCAAGCCATCCCCAATCCGCTCCGGGATGTCCGCTCCACAGGATGGCGCTGCAAAGCAGCAGCACGACCGTAAACTGCGCAAGATACCGGGGCATGGGCCATGTGGCCCTCCTGTGCAGCACGGACCAGACGCCGAGGGCTGCCAAAATCGCCGCCAGGAAAATCGGATCCGGGTGAACCTGCTCCCCGGCCCAGAAAAACCAGGTCCCGTACCACCACGCAGCGCCCCACAGCCCCATGACCAGCGGCAGCGGTTCCTCATGGGAAAGTCGCGCCTCAGGCAAAGTCCAGTAGGTCCAGCTCGAAAAAAAGCCTCCCAGCCCCAGAAAGAGCCCGGCCAGAAGATGCCCGCTGTCCAGATGCACAGACCACAGGGAGAGCGAGGCGGCAAAGGCCAGGGCCGCGCCGATCTGCAGCAGCAGGCCGAAGATCCGGGTGACGAGCCGCTCCTGCCGAAGCCCCAGCCAGATCATCCCCGCGCCTTCAAGGGCCCAGGTTGACGCGGTCCATGAAGCATCAAGGGCCATGGGCACGGCCAGGGAAAGAAAGATCACGCCCAGGGCGAGATGGGCCTCGGCCAGGAGCCCAAGACCGCCGCTTTTCTTCCAGAGCAGCCTTAGGGGCAGGATGTACCACAGCGCAAGGCCCAGACAGCTGAAAGCCGCGCCCATTTCAATGTCGTGCACCAGCCCCATTTGCAGCCCGAAGGCCGCTAGCGGCAGTCCGAAGACCAGCGCGCTGTCGAGCCTGGTTCGCCCGGAGCCGCTATGGGCACGGGCGAAGAGGATGGAGACGGTCCCGTACATGAGGAAAAAGAGGATCAGAAAGGGCTCGGTGGTCGAGAAATACTCCGGAGAATAGAACCTGGCTCCCCACAGCGCCCCGATGCCGAAGGTGCAGGCGAACCCGAGCAGGTTGAGCACCCGCCACGTTCTGTACCAGGCGATGCCGAGGACGCCGAGGTTCAGCAGGGCGTAATAGCCGAAGAGCTGCACGTGGCTGCCCTGCCCCGTGGACAGCAGGATAGGGGCCAGAAAGCCCCCCGCCGCGCCGAATACGGCCAGGGCCGAAGCGTTCTGCACCACGGCCAGGATTCCTGAAAAGACGACCACCGCGCACATGAGGATCAGGGCCCACAGCGGCGGGATCATGTCCAGAAAACGGGCCGCCGCAAAAATGGTCAGATACAGCACGCCGACGCCCCCGCCCTGCACCAGCAGGGCGTAGACGGGATTGCCGTGCCGCAGCCGCCAGCCCAGAGCCAGCAGGACAACACCCAGCATTCCGGCCCCGGCCATGCGCAGTTCCACCGGCAGCAGGCTGTGATCGGAAGCGTACTTCAGTAAAAAGGAGACTCCGAAAAAGAGCACCACCAGCCCGACCTTGACCACGGGATTCCCGCCGGTGACCCAGGCCAGGGTCTGCGACCAGGCGGCGGCGAGCCAGTCCGGAGCCATGTGCTCCGTTTTGGTGACGGGCCGCGATGCAGCCAGCTTGGGAGCGAGCTCCTCCTGGGCGGAGAAGACGAAATCCTCGCCGGTGTCCCCACCCGTGCTCCAACCGGACTCGGGCGCGAAGGCACGGGATGCGCCCGCACCCGAATCGGCACCGTCCTGGACGGAATCAGTCGCAGCAGGCGCGGCTGCCGCCATGGTTTCATGCGTTGCAGACGTGCGCTCGGATGATTTTGCGCGGAGCAGGTGTTGAAGTTCCCGTATCTTTTTCTCCTGCGCCGCAATGCGGGACGCAAGAACCCAGCAGACCACGCCGAGGACGGGAAGAGCCAGGAGCGTCGGGCTGCGCCACCAGTCATCGACCGCGCCGAGAAATGAAAACAGGATCAGGATGCCAAGGACAATACGCACAAACACCTCCACGTTGCGGCCGCTCTCGTCCGATGCGCCAGGGACGCATCACGATCCTGCATTGCCACGATTTCATAGGCTTTGCCGAGTGCGGAGGATGTTGGCAAGAAAAAAACCGGAGTGCTTTAAACCCGGCACACATGGAAGTACGCGGACTAAGATGGATGCAGTCCTAAGCAGGTGGGCGAAAAAAAGCCCGGCTACCATCAAGGCAGAGGCCGGGCTTTATCAACAGGGGAGACGTGACTATTTGCTCGTTATTTCAGAACCGATTCCGCCCTGGGTGAACATTTCAAGCAGGATGACGTTCTCCACCCTGCCGTCCAGAATGTGGGCCTTGGACACGCCTCCGTCCACGGCCTCCATGCAGCACTTGATCTTGGGGATCATGCCGCCGGTAACCACGCCCTGCTCCAGGGCGTGCACGGCCTGATGCAGGGTCATGGAGGAGATGAGCTCGCCCTTCTTGTCCAGCACGCCCGGCACATCGGTCAGCAGGATGAGCTTCTTGGCGCCCACGGCCACGGCCACGGCACTGGCCACGGAGTCTGCATTGATGTTGTAGGTGTTGCCTTCCTCGTCCACGCCCACCGGGGCGATGACCGGAATGAAGTTTGCGGCCTGCAGCGAGCTGATGACCGAAGTGTCCACGGCCACGACCTCGCCGACGTTGCCAAGGTCAATGATCTCGGGCGGTGCGTCGGCGCGTTCCACGGCCATCTCCAGCTTCTGGGCCCAGATCATCCGCCCGTCCTTGCCGGACAGCCCAACGGCCCGGCCGCCCTGGGTGTTGATGAGGTTGACGATTTCCTTGTTGACCTTGCCCACCAGCACCATCTCGACCACGTCCATGGTCGCGTCATCGGTGACGCGCAGACCCTGGCGGAACTCGGAGGTGATGCCGAGCTGCTTGAGCATGTTGCCGATCTGCGGCCCGCCGCCGTGCACGATGACCGGATTGACGCCGATATAGCGCAGCAACTGGATGTTGAGGGCAAAACCCTTGCGCAGCGCCTCGTCCTTCATGGCGTGACCGCCGTATTTTATGACGATGGTCTGGCCGTAAAACTCGCGGATATAAGGCAGCGCCTCCAGCAGAAAGGCGGCTCTCAAAGCTTCTTGTGACATGGCTCCCTCGTGGACTTGAAAGGTGGGGAATGGGGCCGGTTTGACGGCATGCGGGAATACCTTGGCAAGGAGGGGGGAAAAATTCAAGCACAATGATGGAAGAGGTTTTGCGACCTGGTACTGTGGTTCGAAAAGGAGGAGGAAGTCTCTGTGCGGACCAGATAGATGATCCGCAAGGATGGAGAACCTGCAAAAACAGGCTCTCTGGGCGGACGCGCCCCGGTTTGGCCCGGGCCAGGGCCGCCGAAACTCCATCGCGGACCTCGTAGAGCTGAATCGGAGCATGCAGGACGGGAAATCAGGACAGCACGCCAGGCACCGATTCAGCAAACGATGCCTGGCTCAGTCAGACAGTCGGTGCCCCTGGCCCGGACCAACCCGGGGCGCTGAGACGTTGCAGGAGCCAACTTTTTTGAATCTGGAACTGATTTCAATTCAGGCTAAATCTTGATTATCACGATGTTCGGCCTTGCAATGACTGGTCGGATAAATCGTCATTGCGAGGAGTCCTCGACGCGGCAATCCATGACTTCCAACATTCATTGCGTATCCAGAAAAAAAGATGGATTGCCGCGCTTCGCTCGCAATGACGGTTTGTGCAGCTCGTCATTGCGAGGAGTCTTCGACGCGGCAATCCATGACTTCCAACATTCATTACAGCGTATATAATGAAATATTACTGCAAAAAAGTAGACACTACAGAATATACCGCGTCAGATCCCTATCCTCCTGCACATCATGCAGGGCCGCCGCTACATAGTCCTTGTCTATGGTCACAATGGCCTCGTCCATATCCGGGGCATCGAAGGACAGGTCGGAGACGATCTTCTCCATGATGGTGTACAGTCTGCGTGCGCCGATATTCTCGGTTTCCTCGTTTATCTTCTGGGCAAAGCGTGCAATTTCAAGAAGCGCCTCGTCGGTGTAGACGACCTCGATCTTTTCCGTGCCCAGCAACGCCTTGTACTGCACTGTCAGCGCGTTCTGGGGTTCGGTCAGGATGCGGTAGAAATCCTCCTTGGTCAGGGCCGCAAGCTCCACGCGCAAGGGGAAGCGTCCCTGCAGTTCCGGCACCAGGTCCGAGGGTTTGGACATGTGAAAGGCCCCTGCGGCAATGAAGAGAATATGATCACTGCGTACCATTCCGTACTTTGTGTTCACGGTGCTGCCCTCGACTATGGGCAAAAGGTCGCGCTGCACGCCCTCGCGTGAAACATCGGCCTTGCCCGAACTGTTTGCGCCGCAGATCTTGTCGATCTCGTCCAGAAAGACGATGCCCGATTCCTGGACCCGTTCGCGGGCGGTCTCGTGCACCTTGTCCATGTCGATGAGGCGCTCGCACTCGGACTGAATGAGGATGTCATAAGCGTTACGGACGGCCACCTTCTTGGTCTTCTTTTTCTTGGGGAAGACTTTGGAGAACATGTCCTGCATCTGCATTTCCATGCCTTCCATGCCCGGCACGCCCATGACCTGCACGCCGCCCCCTGCGGAGACTTCGACTTCCACCAGACGGTCATCGAGCTTGCCCGCCCGCCACAGCTGCCGAAGCTTTTCGCGGGTAGAATCAGCGGCCTGGGATTCGGGACCGATATAGTCGATCCCGGCCGATTCCAGCGGTTTGGTGGGAAGCAGCAGGTCCAGCAGGCGCTCTTCGGCCGAAACCTCGGCCTTGATGCGAACCGCCGCCTCCTCTTCCTGGCGGACCAGGTTGACGCCGATTTCCATCAGGTCGCGAATGATGGACTCCACATCGCGGCCCACGTACCCAACCTCGGTGAACTTGGTGGCTTCGACCTTGATGAAGGGGGAGCCGGCCAGCCTGGCCAGACGACGGGCGATCTCGGTCTTGCCCACGCCCGTGGGGCCGATCATGAGGATATTTTTGGGCGCGATCTCTTCGGCCAGTTCCGGGTCGAGCTGACGGCGGCGCCAGCGATTCCTGAGGGCGATGGCGACCATGCGTTTGGCCTGGGTCTGGCCGACAATGTATTTGTCCAGTTCGGACACGATCTCACGGGGAGTCAGGGTATTCATCAGGAGTTCCTGGTCACGGTTTCAAAGATGATGTGGTCGTTGGTATAAACGCAGATCTCGGCGGCGATGGCCATGGACTTGCGCACGATGTCCTCGGCGGGCAGATCCGTGTGGCGGCGCAGGGCGCGGGCAGCGGACATGGCGTAGGCCCCGCCGGAGCCGATGGCGGCCACACCGTCATCGGGCTCGATGACGTCACCGGTGCCGCTGAGCATGAGGATATTCTCGGCGTCGGCCACCAGCAGCATGGCCTCCAGACGGCGCAGATATTTGTCGGTACGCCAGTCCTTGGCCAGTTCCACACTGGCGCGGACCAGATTTCCGCCAAATTCTTCAAGCTTTGCTTCAAATTTTTCAAACAGCGTGAAGGCGTCCGCCGTGGATCCGGCAAAGCCGCATACGATGCGATCACGGTAAAGACGCCGGACCTTGCGAGCCCCGTGCTTGATGGCGATGGCCTGACCCAGGGTGACCTGACCGTCGCCGGCCACGGAGACACCCTTGTCGTCCTTGACCGCCAGAATTGTTGTTCCGCGCATTTCCTGCATGATTTCTTCCTTATTGGGTGCGCTCTTCTAAAGGCGCGTGAATAAAGCAAACAAGTTGGACACTCCCCCGTCCTTGTCAAGGCGCGGACGGGAAAATGGCTTCCGAAAAGCTGCAACCGGACACAAGAAAAAAAATCAAATTCGGCAAAAAACTGCTTGACGATGAAGCCGCTTGTCCATAGTAACCGACTTCTCGACGCGCCCGTAGCTCAGTTGGATAGAGTGCCTGACTACGAATCAGTAGGTCGCATGTTCGAATCATGCCGGGCGCACCAGAAAATCAAGGGATTGCTGATAATTCAGCGATCCCTTTTTTTTTGCGCTTCCGCGTCACCGTGTGCGGGCATCCCATCAGGTCGCCAGCGCAACGCCCTCCTGCACAATCCCGAATATCTCCGTCGCCTCTCTCACCCATTCCATGAAAATCACGGTCGGACGCCTCGCCTGTGAAACGCAAGGCGGCGCACCTAGCTTACAGCACTTTCTGCCACCTGCGCCAAAATCCTTCTTTCGATACCGCAATTCCCCGCTTTTTCCTCCGACAATCGCCGCGTTGTCATACAAACAGCTTGCTCCTTGGCACATGGCTACCATACTGTCGACAAAGACGCTTTCTACACTGCCTCCTCCCATCTACTTTCGGCATGCAGACAAAAATGAACAAAAACCAATATAGTTGAAAATGAAAAATCATTACAAAACAGAACGACAAAGTTACCATTTATCGGCCAGCCATGACGTCAAAGAACACAACGTGCCTGAGCAGACTTTACAGGAAAGTGAAATCCGGTGTCGCCTGCTTGCGGATGTCGCCTTTGAGTTATTTCCGATTCATCAAACGGCATAGCACACCCCAAGTCCTTAGTATCACAACATCATAAGGTACAGGCATGAACGATTACAGCTCAAAGCCCCTTTCCCCGCGGACCCTCTCGCTGGTCCTCGACAAGTGGCTGCCGCTCCAGGATGGCGAAGCACAAACACCGCTCCATGAGCCGTCAAAAAAAGAGGACAAAAGCCCGCTAGTCTGGGACAAGGAGACAATGCTCGACCGATTGCTGAACGATGAGCAGTTGGCTGACGAAATTCTCGCAGGTTTTGCGGAGGATATTCCTCTGCGCATCGCAGCTCTGAAGCGCGGGCTGGAAGACAACGATCTGGCCACGGCCGCGCTCCACGCGCACAGCATGCGAGGCGCTGCCGCAAACTTGGGAGCCGGAATCCTGCAGGATGCCGCCAGGGACATGGAAAGATGCTGCATCGAAAACGACGCCGCGAATTTCAAGGCATGCCTTGAATTGCTCGAAAATTCCATCGATTCCCTGCTGAATGAAATAGCCCTGCATGAAGTTCAAAATGACAGGCATGCAAACAGCCTTTGAACAAACAGATAAACAAGGGGATTGGCGCTCATATGATTCATAGCAAAAAATGCACAATCCTCTTTGTTCAGCTCCTCCTTGTCATATCCTGCATCGGTATGCTCGCAGGCATTTCGCTGGCCCAAAAAATCCGGGTCGGCATATATCAAAATGAACCCGTGTATTTCCTCTCCAAAGAAGGCGTCCCTTCCGGAATTTTTGCCGACACCCTTTTGGAAATGGCCCGCCAGGAAAAATGGGAACTTGAATTCGTTTCCGGCAGCTGGGACGAGGTGTTTACAGGTCTTCAGACGGGAAAGATCGATCTGCTGCCCGCTGTGGCCTTCAGTGAAAGCCGGAGCAGGCTGATAGAATATTCAAACGCCACCCTGCTCACGAACTGGGGGCAGTTATATGTAAACGAAACAGATTCCCTGCAAAGCATCTCGGACTTGCAAGGCAAGAAGATTGCAGTTCTGAAGCACGATACGCACAATGTCGCTTTTCATAAATTCATGTCCGGATTCGGTTTTGAGTTCACTTCAATTGAATTTGATACCTACAATGAAGTCGTTGATGCCATCGTAAACAGAACTGTCGATTGCGGAGTCGTGAATCGTTTCTTTGGTTCAAGCCAGAAATTCAAATATAAAATCAAGGAAACACCAATAATTTTCAACCCAATCCAGATGAGGTTCGCATTATCCAAGCCTGATCCCTTTCACCTCTTGGCAACACTTGATTCAAACATATCAAAACTTCTGGATAATAAAAACTCAATTTATTATGAATCGTTATACAAATGGCTAGAAAAAAGAGATACAAAATACATCCCATCATGGATAAAATTTACATCTTTTTTAATAGCTTTTGGACTTTTATTATTTTTTCTTGCAACGTTATATTTTAAATTCCAGGTAAACAAAAAAACTTCTGAATTATTATTAAAAAATATTGATCTACAAAATGAAATAGAAACAAGAAAAATTACAGAGGAAGCTTTACACCAAAGCAAAGAGCGATTTCACTATGCCATGACTGCCTCAAAAGATGGCTTGTTTGATTGGGATCTCCAGAGCAATGCCGTATTCTACTCTCCAGCCTGGAAAAGCATGCTCGGATATGAAGAGCACGAGGTGGAGAACGAATTTTCGGAATGGGAAAGACTCACCGCGCCCGAAGACAGATTCAAGGCATGGAGTCTCATGCGTGAACATCTGGCAGGCAAGCGCGATCGTTTCGAGATGGAAATCCGCATGCTCCACAAGGACGGCCACTGGGTCGAGATCCTGGCCCGAGCAAGTGCCGTCCGCGACCATGAAGGCAATCCGGTCAGGGTTGTCGGCACCCATGTGGATATCTCCGAGCGCAAGCAATCCGAGAAAATGCTCATTGCCGCCAAGGAAGACGCCGAGGCGGCCAACCAGGCCAAGTCGTCATTTCTGGCCAACATGAGTCACGAAATCAGAACCCCCATGAACGGCATCCTCGGCATGCTGCAATTGCTGCAGACAACACCGCTCGACAAGGAACAGCAGGAATTCACGGCCCTGGCGGTACAATCCACAAACCGCCTGACACAGCTGCTCTCTGACATTCTCGATTTGTCGAGAGTGGAGGCGGGCAAGATGAGAATCCGCAGCGAACCCTTCAATCTCCGGGACGCCCTGCTCCAACCCATCGACCTTTTCAGCCCTTTGGCAGCGAAAACCGGCGTCAAACTGAAACATCATTTTGACCCAGGCCTCCCGCAAGAGGTCATCGGAGACTCGCTGCGTTTGCAACAGATACTGACAAACCTGATCGGCAACGCCTTTAAATTTACCCGGCATGGCCATGTCAGAGTGGAAGTTTACCCCCTGTCCGCACGCAAGGATGCCGAAAAAAGAATATTCGTTTCCGTTTCAGACACGGGCTGTGGAATCAATGACGAAGACCTCGCCAATCTCTTCCAGCCGTTTACCCAGGTCAGCCAAGGATATGCCAGAACCCACCAGGGAGCCGGGTTGGGCCTGACCATCTGCAAGCAATTGGTGCACCTGATGGGCGGCAACATAGCTGTCGAGAGCGATGAGGGGGTTGGGACCAGTTTTCATTTTTGCGTGACGCTGCATAAGAGCGTCACCGCCGTAAAAATTTCGGATTCTTCCACTGCGGACCCGATCTCGCCCAAAGCAAGGCGAGTGCTCTTGGCCGAAGACGATGAAATTACGGTCTTTGCTGTTCAAAGAATGCTGCAGAAACTCGGATACGAGGTCAGCGTGGCCACCAATGGTGAAATGGCGCTTGATATGCTCGGCCGCGATGATTTTGACGTCATCCTGATGGATGTGCAGATGCCGGTCATGGACGGCGTGGAAGCAACCAGATCGATACGGGCCTCCATCAGCCTCGGACCGAAAAGGAACATCCCCATCATTGCGCTGACAGCCTTCGCCATGAGTGGTGACAGGGAAAAATTCATGGCGGCAGGCATGGATGGCTACATCAGCAAACCGATAAACCTTGATGACTTGCAGCGCACAATGAACCGGACCATAAATTTGAAAGCCCAGAGTGATGCGCACGATGCCCGTCAAGAGCCCGGACCGCCAGCGCGGACGGATTCACTTGACAGGTCCGGACATTCGTGATGTTTGCAGGACCCGGGTTCAACATGAACCGGCATGATTTCGCTTTGTCCGCCTTGTCTTTTGCAAAAACGGATTTAGAATGGACAAGCGTTATTTGAAAGGGGCCGCCCTGGTTTCGACGGGGATGATGAGGCCAAAGTTGCAGGTCGAGGTGCTGGGAGGTCCTCGTCAAAACCCAGCAGAAACATAATTGCCAATGACAATTATGACTACGCAATGGCTGCCTAGTAAATAGGTAACTGTTGCATGACGACCAAGGTCGTCACATCCGTGCGGTGGACGTCTGATAAGCCGTATCCGGGTGGCAAACCCCATCAGGCTGGCGAAAGGCCGCTGTCTGGACAGCCAATCGCGAGACTACATCCGGGCTGGTTTTCGGGACGCCTGTTCATGGGCTCACCTGAAAACGAGATACAGAACATGAACTAAACCTGTAGAAGCTTTGCGCGGAGCATTCTCGGACGGGAGTTCGATTCTCCCCGGCTCCACCAGTTGACAATCCATTCGGTTTTTTACTGTCTAAAACGTCTAAAAAAATCTCAACAAAATCAACCATAAGGCGGGACTCATCACCCCGCCTTGTCCTTTTTCGTCCGATTCCGTCCATTGACATCCGCCTAATCACCCGGATAGAATTCCGGATAACTTTCGATTTTTGAAAAGTTATCCGGTTTTTTCTCAAAAAGTTATCCGGGTACACCCTTCTAGGCCACGACTGGCAAGGGTTCCCGAGATAAGAAAAAAATAAAACCGGATAGCTCCACCGGATAACATCCTGAAAACACAGGGCTGAACATCGGGGGGCATCATGGCAAAATTGACAGAGGTCCAGATCCGCAACGCGGCACCCGGCGAGAAGCGTTACACGCTCCGCGACGAAAACGGTCTTTTCCTCGAAGTGCCCACCACGGGCAACAAGCGCTGGCGGCTACGTTACTGGATCGACAGCAAGGAAAAGCTCATCAGCTTGGGCACGTACCCTACCGTTTCCCTCAAGGACGCCAGAGCCAAACGGGACAAGCTCCGTGGCAAGATAGCCGACCCCGACAATCCCCAGGACCCATCTGCTATCCGCAAGAAAGCCAAAGCCGAGCGCAAGCATGCTGAACAGGCAAAGGGTCAACAGGAACTCGAAGATGCTCAGACCTTCGAGAAGACCGCCAGGGAATGGCACACCAAGAAATCCACCGTCTGGAGCGCCGGGCACGCAGGACGCATCATGCGCGGCCTTGAAGTCAATATTCTCCCCTGGATCGGCTCAAAGCCAATTCGCCTGATCGACGCCCCCACTCTACTCCGCACCATCCGCCGCATCGAAGCACGCGGCACCATCGAGACAGCACACCGAGAACTTTCAACCTGTGGCCAAATTTTCCGCTACGGAGTGGCCAGCGGATATTGTGACCGGGACGTGTCCGCCGACCTTCGTGGGGCCATCACACCCGTTAAGCACACTCACCATGCCGCCATCCTCGAACCTAAGGCGATAGGTGAACTTTTGCGAGATATTGAAGCATACCAGGGTAGCCACGTTGTGCGTTGCGCCCTGCGCCTTGCTCCCCTTCTCTTTGTCCGCCCGGGAGAACTCAGACATGCCGAATGGAAGGAATTCAACTTCGAAGCCGCTGAGTGGCGCATTCCGCCCGAGAAAATGAAAGCCCGCGCACTCCACATTGTCCCGCTCTCCCAACAGGCGCTCGTCATTCTGCAAAACGATTTGCAGCCCCTCACGGGCTCAGGCAAATACCTCTTCCCCGGTCGGGCATCCTCCCGACCCATGAGCGAAAATACGCTGAACGCGGCCCTGCGTTACATGGGCTACGAAAAAGGCCAGATGACCGCCCACGGCTTCCGCTCCATGGCCAGCACGAACCTGAACGAAATGGGCTGGAATCGCGACGCCATCGAGCGCCAGCTTGCCCATGCCGAACGGGACGAAGTGCGTCGGGCATACAACCACGCCGACTTCCTGCCCGAGCGCCGACGGATGATGCAGGCTTGGGCGGATTTTCTGGATCAGGTCCGGGAAGGCGCAAAGGTTATTCCCTTGCATCACACAGCAAGCGTAAAATAAACTTTGGATTTGGCCATTGTGACCAAAGTCTGATCTAGGGCTGATCACAGCGAGCGAAGGACGCACCCCTGCCCCATGTGCGCCTAGCCACTGATTCTTCCGCAGGGGCAAGGAGGTATCGCGCATGGAAATTCCTTCGATCATGATTGTGGGCCACGAGCCGGTTACCCTTGACTTTGAGACTTTGGAGTCCGCTTGCAAACTCAACTTCAACGAGGATCAACGCGCACGCCTGACTTCGGCGGCAGAAGCTTATCGGGCATGGAACAACGCCACGCGTTCACGAAACAAAGGCGGTCTGTTGTGTACTGACAAAGAACTGAAGCTACATTTCAAGAAAATTACAAAGATGGCTAAAAAACTGGCCGCCCTGCTCAACGTCAATTTCGGCACGCACCCCCGCGAATTTCTCGCTGTTGACCAGCTATGGGACGCCCTCGGGCTTGAAAAGCCCAATATCGATCCGCGATATGGATTGTCCAGGTACGCTTTGCCGTATCCAGAAACGAAGCGCTACAGGCCCCAACCCCTGGCAGCGTGTCTCGAAATGTATGCCCTGGGAGCCAAGGCGTTTGCAAAGCGGATACCCGAGGGTAAAGCCGGCCACCCGGAGGACTGGAATCTTGTCCACTACATCAAGGTGCTCCGGGTCATCTTCCGGGAGGCCGGAGGTGGCGACGGAATTCTCTGCTACAAGAGCGAGGCGCTGGGCGGATACCAAGGGGCATTTTTCCATTTGGCCTGTGAATGGCGTTCTCAGGCACTCGGCCTACCATGGCAGGACAGCGCGAATCCGATATGGCTTGCCGTCCAGAAGGAGCAGGAAGAAAAGCGGGAGGAAGAAAAACGGCAGAAAGAAATAGAGCAGGAGGCTTGCCAGAAGTAAGTCTCCCGCTTCTCCACCCACCCGCCTGAAGGGAATCAATCGGAAAAAAAAATTCCGATTGGTTCCCTTTTTCATTCAAGCAAGCCGGTGCCAAATGGTTGTCCATCTAGTGCAATTCCGCCCTAGATGGATTTTTTTTCTTACGAGGTTGATATGATGAAAAAAGGACATCAGGACTCACAAATTACTCGGCCCAAAACAGATCAACAACCTTATCAAGTTCAGTTTCCCGAGGTACTGGGCACTCCGCATCCTGGCCGACTGCTCCGAGTCCGTCAGGTTCTGGAACGCATTCCCATCTCAAGGAGTGCTTGGTGGCTAGGAGTTTCCGAGGGGCGTTACCCAAAGCCGATCAAATTAGGACCAAGAACCACGGCCTGGCTGGAGCAGGACGTTGACGAACTCATCGCGCGCCTGACGACTGAGGCAAGGGGGGGACATGAGGACTAGACGCAACGGAGCCCGGAGCAGGTGGCAGCCTGCGGTCCGGGCTCAAAGGGAAATCGGCACCGAGCACGACAAAAATAAAATGCCCCGGAACTCTCCGTATGTCAATGCCGGAGCCGCCCGTCGTGACCGCTGTGGAGGTCGGCCATGAAACACCTCGACGCCATTCTCCAGGCCCTCGGAGGCCACCGCACGGCCAACAATGGGATCATGGTACATTGCTGCGCCCATGACGACCCGAACCCTTCCCTCTCGATCACCAGCAGGGGCGGAAAGCTCCTAGCGAAGTGTTTCGCCGGGTGCGACCAGGCCACCGTTATTGCTAGTCTAAAGGCCCGGGGGCTCTGGCCGGAATCTACGCCGAAGCAGGACGCCCCCGACGGCATTCCGGCGACATGGCGAGGTAAGCCCCTCGCGGGAAGGTGGACTTACCGAGCCGAAGACAACGCGGTCCTCGGGTACGTGGCCCGCTACGATGGCCCTGACGGCAAGGACATTATCCCCTTCTTCAAACGCGACGGGCAGCGCTGGATATCCGGAGCCGCTCAGACTCCCAGACCTTTGTACGGCCTTGACGAATTGCCCGGCTTCACTGGCGGCATCGTAATTGTTGAGGGAGAAAAGGCGGCCGACGCGGCCCAGAGACTCCTCGCTGACGCCGTGGCCATCACGTGGCCAGGCGGGAGCAACGCCGTCAAGAAGGCGGATTGGGCACAAATGCGAGGCCGCAACGTTGTAGTCTGGCCCGACAATGACGAACCGGGACTGAAGGCCGCGCGTGATGTTGAAGCCATGTGCCGAGAAGCTGGGGCAACGTCCGTACGCATTCTCACCCCTCCTGCCGGGAAACCCAAGGGTTGGGACGCCGCTGATGCCGTGGCCGAAGGATGGAGCAAAGAGACCTTCACGGCCTGGCTGGAGGCTCCGGAACAGTCTGAGACATCGAAACAGTTAGACCCTTACCTGCGCGGGATCTTCACCGCCGCTGCGCTGCTGGCTATGGTGCTCCCAGAACTCGTCTGGGCAGTCCAAGGACTACTCGCAATGGGTTTGGCTATACTTGCCGGAGGGCCGAAGTTAGGTAAATCTTGGCTTGTAACGCTCATCTGCCTTGGTGTCGGCCGGGGTGGTCTGGTTCTTGGCCATTTTACCGCTGAACGAGGCAAAGTTCTCTACTTGGCGCTGGAGGATTCCAAGCGGCGTTTGCAGGACCGTATCCGAACGCTATGCCAACTTGAGCCCGAACTGACGGATGGACTTGAAAACGTGGATTTCCAAACCTCCTGGCCCCGAGTGGATGAAGGAGGCCTTGAAAAACTGGAGTCGTACATTCGCGAGAACGTGCCCAAGGGTCTGAAGCTGGTCGTCTTGGACACGCTGGCCAAGATCGGGCCGAAGTCGAAACCCAAGGGGTTAAACGCATACGAAGCCGACTCGTTGGCCATGGGCCAGATCAAGGCAATCGCCGACAAGTACTCCATCTGCATCTTGGTCGTGACTCATATGAGCAAGGGTCGGTCATCTAACCGTGACCCGTTCGAGGCCATCACAGGAAGCTCCGGACAGTTCGGCACCGCCGACACGGCCATGCTCTTGACGCGCTCAAGGGAAGCAGAAACTGCCAAACTTCTCACCACTGGTCGCGACATTGACGGCGAGGCCTACGCCCTGCGCTGGACTCATCCCGGATGGATCTGCACTGGTCTCGACCACGGCGCAACCGCCCCAAAGATCAGCCCTGAACGTCAAGCGATACTCAAAACATTCGCAAGTCATCACGGCCCCCTCTCCCCCAATATGGTGGCTCACACATTACGCAAATCACCTAAGACCATCAGCAAGCTTATAAATTCTCTCTCTGAGGATGGTTTGTTGTTTTGCGTGGGCTACGGCCTCTATTCATTACCTGGTGGTCAAGGCGGTGGGAGTAGTGGAAGTGATAGGGATGGTGGATGCGGTGGAAATGGAATTTCTGCTGGTGATATTATGGGGGGGGGAAGTTCAAACCTAAGTGAAACAAGAGATGAAGAGGTAACTTCCACCACTTCTACTACTTCGAGTGTAGCTTCTAAGAAGCTCGTGGAGGTGGAGTTGTGAAAACCTATCTTGACGTAACCGCCACTATTTTTGCCGAGGCAGAAAGGCAAGGCATACAAATCACGTTGGCGTCTCCCACTAAATTGAAACTGGTCGGCCCGGATGAATCCGTCGAGAAAATCAAACCCAGCATCCTGGAGCGCAAGGCCGAGATCATCGAACATCTGCAATCTGACCCGTGGGCCTGGCATGTCGTGCCGACAGATCCCGCCGACAAGGACAACATCGAGTGGTGGGAGACCATCGAACACCTCAAAGAACTGCTGGCCTTCGAAGGGTGGCCCTTGGGTCGTATCGGTAAAACGCTCGTCGTTCTGTCGGAACCGTGGTTCACGCCGTCGAAGATACAACGTCTCCACGTTGCCATTGATGGGTTGCGGGCTTGTTGGCCGGTGCTCTGTTCAAAGACCGAGTTTTTTCCTGAATTGGTCCCGGCCCAAGCTAAAAGCCTGTTGGAAAGAATCGAGGGGTGTCACGGAAGTGAGGGCTTCCGGCTCCTCGGATGGAACGGACTGGCTCTCCCGAAATCTTGGCCGACTGCGGTATGGTCGATGCTTTACACGATCTACGCGCAGGCTCTGCAATTTGAGAACGACGGGAGGCCACTATGACCGAGCAGCCCATCCCAGAACGCCTAAAGGTCCTCGAAGACGAAGTAGCCGGGCTCGAAAGCATGATCGATGCCAGGACCCGGCGTTTGTGGCTGGAAATCGAACAGCTCCGAGTTGAGATCAAGGAGTGGTGTAAGGAGATAGCAAATGGCTGAAAATGCAGCGAGAAAACAGCGGGGAAAGCCCTTCAAGAAAGGTCAAAGCGGGAATCCTGCGGGGAAACGTCCAGGGACGCGGAACCGGGCAACACAGGCTGTCCAAGAACTGCTTGATGGTGAGGTCGAGGCCCTTACCCGCAAGGCCGTGGACCTGGCCCTGGCTGGTGACACGACAGCTCTACGTCTCTGCCTAGAGCGCCTGTGTCCACCGACCCGGGAAAAACCAATCTCCCCCGCCCTGCCCCTACCAAACAAACTCACGGCGGAGAAGCTGCCCCAGGCCCTGGAGATAATCGTCAAAGCCGTGGCCTCGGGCGACCTTCTACCGGGCGAAGGCCAAACGCTCACGGGCATGCTGAACGCCCTCGGCAAGGCCCTGGAGCTTGCGGAACTGGAAAAACGTGTCGCGGCCCTCGAAGGGCGCAAGGAGACGCAAGGATGAAATTGGAAACACGGATTGAACAGCTCGAATCATCCAAGGCTGGCCAGGCTGGGGAGCTGTACGAGGACCGCGCCAATTACCGGAGGCATATGCTCTACGTGGTCGACCCGGACGGTGCTGTTATGAGCATCTCGGACCTGAGCGCCTGGCCGGATGAAGCGGCTCTCTGGAGTAAGCATCCCAGGGGTACAAAGTTCCTTCGCCTGAACAGGACCGAGACGGCAGAGATCGTGGACGGCGTGGCGCGAGCGGTGCGCTTCAGGCCGTTCGTATCGACACCGGACATACGCAGGGCGATGGACGAACTTTACAAAGACGTCACCGGGGAATGGCCGGGCCTGGCCAGGGAGGTTGAATCGTGAGAAATTTGCAACGTAGGGTCGGGCGTCTGGAGTCTGAAAAGGTTGTGGAAGATGACTTTCAGCTGGCCTTTGTGGACCTGGATCTTCCGGACGGGCGGATGTTCTACAAAGGCAAGCCGGTCATCATCCGGCCGTGCGCCTTTAGTTTGGTCATCCACAAGCACGCACGCCGAAAAATCGATGCGTAGGTCGTGGCGGGATTGGGGGCAACCCTGGTTCCGCCGTTTCCGCCCTCTGCAGCGTTAACCATATTCCGTGCTGACTGACTGGATAGAGCGTGCTATCTGGCGGGCGTGATTTGGTATAAAGTTATCGCATGGGAATGAATGGCGAGAAGAAAAAAGATGGCCTTCTCCTGTCAAGTGAAGCGCTAGAGTACGAGTGAGGTCTAGAATACAAAAAATTACCTCTGACGTTTGGTAACAACCATGAATAGTGAATCAAAAAATGAACTCGGCCCATTGGATGAGCTGTTTCATCGCGTTGGAACATATCGCCGTGGCCCAGAATTGCGCGATCTTTTCCAATTCATCAAACAATTTCCGCGCATCGCGCCATTCAATGCGTTTTTGCTACACGTCCAGAGACCGGGAAGTTGGTTTGTCGCCAGTGCTGATGAGTGGCTCAATCTTTATGAGAGGACAATAAAGCCAGGGGCCAACCCGCTTGTGATCCTCTGGCCTTTCGGCCCGGTCCGTTTCGTTTTTGAATTGAACGACACAGAAGGCAGGCCCTTTCCTGAAGAGTTGATGGAGCCGTTCAAGGTTGCGGGACAAGTGTGCTTCGAGATGGCCGACAGGCTGCTGCGAAATTTGCCCATCGTCGGCGTCCGGCTCAACTGGGCAAATCATGGCACCGATCGGGCCGGGAGCATCCAAAGGGCGGGACAGCGGTACCGCGTTCCGCACAAGGGGAAATTCCTTAGCATGGATTTCGATATGGTGATAAACCGCAATCTTCAGGACGAGGCGCAAATTGTGACCATCGCCCACGAGTTGGGGCATCTTCTGTGCGGTCACCTCGGCTGGGTCAAGGGTGACAATGGTTTTCCGTCTCGGCCACATGTTGACCAAAATGTCGCGGAATTCGAGGCCGAGAGCGTGGCCTGGCTGGTCAGTGAGAGGATCGGCATCGCCAATCCATCGGAAAAGTATCTGGCCGACTACCTCGACAAGGACGGAACGGTTCCGTCCATCAGCCTTGAAGCGGTTCTCAAGGCCGCCGGGATAGTCGAGAACATGCTTCGGGGGGTGCAGAAGCCTTTGAAGGCATTCGTTGAAGATCCACCTTCGAAAAAAACTGCGACGACTTAAAATTAAATTCTTTGATACGACTCCCTAAGGGCCGGCACATGATCCCTGACCACTGTGACCATGTTGCTGGATGTTCACAGATCCAGATCCCTCGCGCCACTCTACACGTGAGGGAGTTTTTTATGCGATTTCGGACTAAAAATTCAATTATGTCATACAAAGTAAGTCGCATCATACGCATTCACTGAGGAAATACTAAATTTCAGGAATATTGCACGTATTCCGTCATACATTCTGATCCTCCTTGTCTTTCATTCCAATTTTCGGCAATCACATTCATAAAAAAAGATTTCTCCCGTCTACGCTATGGGATCTTCCCCACTGCCGGGGAAGATCTGTTGTTTTGTGCTTGCTGCGAAACCTGCTGGAGGGCCATAAGATGGGAACAAGGAGTTATGATTCAACAAAGTTGGAGCGCATTCTCCATCTCTACATGGCCATCAAGGCGTCCCCGGACAAATCGCCCAAGGAAATCCGGCAGGAACTCGGAGTCGAGAAGTCGGCCTATGGTCGGTACTGCAGTCTGCTCAAAAGCTTGGGCGTAGAATTCCGTTTCGACAGGAAGGCTCGTCGGCATGTCATCGAAAAAGACGCCTTCCTGACCGCCCCGGATCTCGCGCTGGATGAGCGCCTGGCCATCGTACTGGCTGTTGGCAGGCTCGGCGGACTACAGGAATCCTTCTTGGCCTCGCGGGCCCGCAAGGCAGCGGCCAAACTCCTGGCAGTGAATCAGGCCCCTCTTGCCGTGGCCTGCGCAGCCCTGCTCCAGGGACCTGAAATGCCCGCGCATGTCGGAGGAAAAGAGTCAGTCGTCGACGGCCTCTTCAATGCCATCACGGAGCGGCGCAGGGTCCGGATCACCTATCACAAGCCCCATGCCGAACCAGAGACATTCGAGATCGACCCGTACCAGCTTTATGTCCTTGAGGGGTCTCTCTACATGGACGGGTATCACTGGGGACGAAAAGCGGTGCGCTGTTTTAAGGTCTGCCGGATTCAGTATGTCTGGCCTACGGAGATAGTTTTTACGAACGAGCGCGGCTACATCTATGAGGAACGGCGTCATAACTCATTCTGCGTGTTCGCCACAGACAAGGAGCCTGAAGCGGTGCGCGTCTGGTTTTCACCATTCGCCGCGCCCTACATCCGGGAAGGATACCACAGCCCGAGCCAAAGGCTCACGGAACACCCCGACGGTTCCCTGGCCTTCGAGGTTGAGGTGACCGAACCCAGAGAGGTGCTGTGGTGGGCCATGCGCTGGGGCGGGGATTTTGAAGTGCTGGAGCCGCAGTGGCTGAGGGAGGAGGCGATCGTGAAGGTGAAAGTTATGGCGAGGATGTATGGGATGAGGGTGGAAGGATGACACCGGCTGTCAGTAACGACATCTACTTTTGGGCCAAAACCACTGCCGAAGGGCAACTGGGGATTTCCGTTACGGAGCATATGCTGAATGTCGGCCATGTGGCTCGGTTGCTCGCCGACTTGTCACCGCAGTTATGTCAACGACTGAACCTGTCACCTGAAATCGTCGCTGCTTTGGCAGCCCTGCATGATCTGGGAAAAATTTCTCCGGGGTTTCAACAGAAATGTCCGGCTTGGCTTGAGCGGTTTGCAATGTCAGCCATTGCAGAACACAACTCTTGGCAGACCTCTGTGGAGACTGATCACGGTCGCGTCTCGCATGCGTCTATTCAGCAGGCGCTCATGGAACTGGGCGTCAGTCGGAAAACGGCCAAGTATATCTCGGCTATTCTCGGCGCGCATCATGGACGAATCAAAGCTCTTCCGAGTGATCGCGGCATTTCCTGCGTCATGTCGGAATCCGCCAGCGGCATTGCATGGAACGAACTGCGATTCCACACTGTCCGTAAGGTTTGGTCTCATTTTGGAGCGATGATGGATTTTTCCGCGCTGACGGTTTCGGAATCCGGATTGTGGTGGCTCGGTGGCCTGACTTCCGTGGCGGACTGGATCGGATCGGATGAACGCTTCTTCCCTCCAGACAAAGAAATGTCCGAATTCAAGGGCATGAGCGCTCAAGCCGCCCTGGAACACATCGGTTTTCACCACCCCAGGATAACGGCCGATTTGTCTTTTGAGTGCATTTTTCCTTTTTCACCCAATGAATTGCAGGAACGTGCCGCAGCAATCATTACTACGCCAGGCGTCTATATCATTGAAGCGCCTATGGGCATGGGCAAGACTGAGGCCGCCTTGTGGGCCGCATATCATCTGCTGTGCTCCGGGTATGCGTCCGGCGTGTATTTCGCTCTGCCCACGCAGGCCACGAGTAATCGTATTCATCTGCGCATGAATGAATTCCTGGATCGAATCACGGATAATGCTTCAGCATCAAGACTCGTGCATGGCAATTCCTGGCTGTTGGAGGGGAGTGACGTTCCCAAAACTCCAGCCACGACTGTTCACGGGGCCGCAGAGGATGACGCTCGCGCCAGCCAAGACTGGTTCGCATCGACTAAACGCGCCCTGCTGGCTCCGTTTGGTGTCGGCACGGTGGATCAGTGTCTGTTGGGTGTGGTCGCGGCCAAGCATTTCTTTGTCCGTCACTTTGCGCTGGCAGGAAAAGTGGTCATTCTGGACGAAATCCATTCCTACGATCTTTACACCGGCACACTCATCGACAAGCTGATTAAGACACTGGAAGGATTGGGCTGCACGGTCATCATTCTTTCCGCCACATTGACCGCTAAACGTCGGGACCAGTTGCTGGTGACTGTTTTCATCACCCCGCCGCAAGGGCGGCAGATCCGAACCTGCTTCTCCACGGCTGACGATGCCATGAGCCGTGCGAAAGATATGGCGCAACGCGGTGGCGCAGTGCTCTGGATCTGCAATACCGTGGATAGCGCACAACACATTTTCCGCGAATTGTCAGAGCGATGCGGCGAAGCCTTTCCCATCGGCCTGCTACATTCCCGCTTTACCTTTCCCCGACGCGAAGCATTGGAGCAGGAATGGATGGAACGCTTTGGAAAAAACGGATCACGCTGTGGCTCCATTCTCGTGGCCACTCAGGTGGTGGAGCAAAGTGTGGATCTCGATGCGGATCTGCTCGTGACCGAACTTGCACCGACAGACATGCTGCTGCAACGCATCGGGCGGCTCTGGAGGCATCAGCGTTCGGGTAGGCCAGCCTACGAACCTGTTGTAATGATCGTGGAGGAAGCGTCCTCCCTGGAGGCATTTCGAACCATGAAGCCTGCCGCCATCATCAAGGAACTGGGTGCAAAAGCCAAAGTTTATGCTCCGTATGTACTGCTTCGTAGTCTTGAAGTGTGGAAAACGCATGAGCAGGTGGAAATCCCTCGCCAGATCAGAGCGCTGCTGGAAGCGACGTATGCAGAGAGTGAAAATGAGCCGGAGTCGTGGTCTGCGCTGTATGGAGAATGGTTTGCCTCGGATTCTGCAAAGAAAATGATCGCTCAACAGAACGCCAATTACTGGACGGTGGCACTGCCGGATGAAGAGGGCGTCCAGACGCGACTCAACGAAATGCCGACTATCTCCCTTATTTTGTGCTCCGAACACAGTTCGTCACAGAGCGTCCTGTTGAGTGGCGAAGTCATCTTGGCACGGGGTCAGGATTTTTCTCTGGCCGCAGCCCGCGCTATTCACCGCAACCTAGTCAAGGTTCCGGAATACCTGATCTCGTACGGCCAGGAACCGGGCGAAACCCTGTTCAACATGTATGTACGAGGACGCTTTATCGTTGGCGTGGTTGATGCGGCGGGAAGTGTTTCAATCAAAGGTCTGCAGTCCGGAAACCGGCTATTTTATATGGATTCCCTTGGTCTCGTCATTGATCGTTCATCCTGAAACGGAGGATTTATGAATATTGCCTTTGACCCCTGGATGCCGGTGATCGCTCTCGATGGTGCTAGTGCTCGCATCAGCCTGCACGATGCGTTGACGCACGGCGAGGATTATGCGGATCTGGCTGTCCGGCCCCATGAACGCGTGGCCCTGATGCGCCTTATGCTGTGTGCCAGCCATGCGGCCCTTAATGGCCCCAAAAATTATGACGAGTGGGAGCAGGCACCGGAACACTTACCTGAGGCCGCTGACAACTACTTGAAGACCTGGAAGGATTCGTTTGAATTATTTCATCCGGAAAAGCCGTGGCTGCAGGTTGCCGGGCTATCAAAGACCGAGGATGGCAAAGTGAGTTCCGACATTTCGGATCTAACACCAGTATCGAAACTCATCTTTGAAAATGCCACGGGAAATAACACCACCCTGTTCGACCACGAGGGGATGAATACAGACCGAAACATTAACCTTTCAGACGTTGTCGTAGGGATGGTCTCTTTTCAGTGTTTTTCCCCTGGAGGTCTCATCTCTCAAGTTTATTGGGACAAGCATAAAACCAGCAAATCGTCTAAAGATTCTCCTTGTGTTCCGTCCTCAATGATACACGCCTTTTTGCGCGGAAAAAATATTAGCGAGACGCTGTATCTAAACCTTCTTTCAGATGAAGATATCGCAATGTACTGCGCTGGATATGCCAAGGGCTGTCCTGTATGGGAGAAAATGCCCTTCAAAATGGACGATTCCAGCGCTGTTTCTAACGCTACCCAAACGTATCTCGGGCGCTTGGTTCCCATGTCTCGCTTCATCAAACTTAAGTCAGATGGGCAATACATGTTGATGGGCGATGGATTGCCGTATCCGCAATTTACGGATGGATTTCATCCGGAGCCATCTGCCACCGTTGTTCTGCGCAAAAATCAGAAGAAAGAGGAGCGTGCCCTGCTTGCTTATCGTCCTGGCCGCGCCATTTGGCGTGATTTGGCTGCCGTAATGACCAGACAGAGGACACAAAAAGGTGCGAGGGGCCCGTTGATGCTTGAGCGACTTGGGCGAGAGGTCGCCTCAGACTTGTGTGTTTGCGCTCTGGGCCGTGATCAGGCGACAATTCTGAATACCATCGAATCGGTGTACCACATCCCTGAAAACATGAATTCAGAGGCTGGTCTCAACACATACGAAAATAGTGTTCATCTAGCAGAAATTATCTCCGGAAAACTGGGCTGGGCTGTTGAAACCTATCGTTTGGAAATAGACGGTGGCTGGGAAGGTCGTTTGAAAATGGTTGGGCCATCCAAAGGTCAACTCAAAGCCCGACTCCACAGCATTGCGACAACTCATTATTGGACCGCAGTTGAACAACATCTCGATCTGCTCATGAATGCCGTTGGGGCGCTGGGAAGCGATGCGTTCGCGAATTTACAGAAAGCATGGCGATCCATGCTCTATGCCTCGGCCCGTGAAGCGTATGGACTTGCCTGTTCCCAGGATACGTCTCGGAAAATGCGTGCCTTTGCCAAAGGCTGGAAGAAACTGACCATCCGGCAAGATGGGGTTGGAGAAGTGGAAGCAGGTAATTCCAATCAGGAGGAGCAAGAATGAAGACGTTAATTGAACGACTCCTTGGCAGCAAGGATGATCGCGGCCTCATGGCCAACCTGCGCTGTGCCCTCATTGCCGGAAAACGGCATCGAGCTTGGCCCGCCCTGAATCGTCTTGGGGTGAAGATCGATAACGAAGTCGATGTTTTTGTGGCCGGGCTTTTCGCAGCGCATCCGGAGGTCACGGACGTGGGAAACTTTGGCAATCTGTGTCGGCGGATCGAATTGCGGCGTGATCCCCCCAAAAGCAAAGATGCCAAGCTTACACCCACGGAACGCCGTTTTCAGCATGTTCTGGCGGCCAGTGGGGACGAAGTCCTGGATCGCGTATTGCGTCTGGTCCTGATGGCCAAGGCCGAAGGATTATCCGTCAATTACGGACAGTTGCAGACAGATCTGCGGTTTTGGAACGAACGGGTCAAAACCGCGTGGGCAAGCTCCTTCTGGAATCCCGACGCGGAGAAAACCGAGGGGGGGGACGCATGAACTGGCTAACCCGTATGGAGATCCACGCTGATCTGAGGCGAACACATAAAATCTGGGACAATTACGACTGGCATCAACGCTTGTGGGAGTGCTTTCCAGATAATTCCGATGCACTGCGAGATTTTCTGACTCGTGTCGATCAGCAGGAAACGCTCATGGTGCTTTGGATGGCCTCGCTCCGCAAGCCTATCTGTCCGTCATGGTGCCCGCCCGAAGGCTTTGCGTTCAAGCGTATCGCTTCCTCATTTTTTGAGCACAAACGCTATGCGTTCGATCTTGTGGCCAACCCCACCAAGAAACTGTCTGTCAAAGGCGAAGATGGACGCTGCCTGCGTCAGGGCAAACGGGTCGCTTTGGTCAAGGAAGACGAACTGCGTGCCTGGCTCGAACGTAAGGGGGCGGAACGCTGCCTTGATGCCCAGGGAGTATCTGTCAGCGGTGGATTTCGGCTGATTACGGATCGTCCACTCGAAATAAGTCCGATGGTAGAGCAGTTTTTCCGCAAACCGGGGCATGCTGGAATGCACGGAGGTGTGCGATTTCGCGGTACGCTCGAAGTGATAGACACACAGGATTTCATCGCAACCTATCAGCACGGCCTGGGTAGCGCCAAAAGCTTTGGCTTTGGGCTCTTCCTGCTCGCGCCTCTGGCCAATTAAACAATAAATTTAGGAGATATTTATGAGACATCTGGAATTGCACATCATTCAGTCCGTTCCCGTAGCTTGCCTCAACCGTGACGATCTCAATTCTCCCAAAACCGCCATTTTCGGAGGCGTGCAGCGTGCCCGTGTTTCCAGCCAGTCCTGGAAACGCGCTATTCGGGAAATGGCCGCAAAGGAACTTGATGATAATCAGGCCTTCAAAGGAATTAGAAGTCGTCTGTTTGTCAGCAAA
This sequence comes from Deltaproteobacteria bacterium HGW-Deltaproteobacteria-18, assembly GCA_002841885.1. NCBI lineage: Bacteria > Deltaproteobacteria > Deltaproteobacteria bacterium HGW-Deltaproteobacteria-18. Next base: position 3,134 of record PHBE01000025.1, on the reverse strand, counting down.
ATTATTCAATCTCTACTTGAACTCGACGTGAATCCCGAGGATGCAAAAATATTTGCCTCATGCGCTGGTCATTATCTCGCAAAATTAGATCCTAAACAGGAAGGAAAAGTTAAAACACTTATATTTCTTTCTCCATCTGAATATAAAATCTTCGCAACAATTTTAGAATCACTTGAAGAAAAAGACAAAAAGGTGCTTCGGGATGCTTTTGCAGCTGTTGATATTTCAAAACTTGGCAGTGATGACGATGACGATAGCGATGACGACAATGAACCGGATGAAAAGCCTAAGAAGAAAAGTGGAGAAAAAAAGATAACGCCAAAGGAGTTCTCCAAGCGCATTGGAAAAGTGCTAAAATCACAAATTCAAAAGGCTTTTAAGGCTGAGCGTAAAAATGCTGAGGGATTAGTGAAAGATGCCGCCGATATTGCCATCTTTGGCCGCATGGTCGCCAGTGACCATTCCCTGACCGTGGAAGCGGCGGGCATGTTCTCGCACGCACTGTCCACGCACAAGGCCGATAACGAGATCGATTTCTTTGCCGCTGTGGACGATCTGCAACCCAAGGAAGACGCTGGAGCAGGCATGACCAGCACCCTCGAATTCAACTCCGCGACGTACTACCGCTTTGCGGCTTTGAACCTCGACATGCTGGAGGACTCGGGTCATCTGGGTTGCATGTCTGTGGAAGAACGCCAATCCGTTGTCCGGACATTTCTTGAAGCGACCATCAAGGCCGTGCCGTCTGCCCGAAAAAATACCATGAACGCAAACACTCTGCCCGCCTACGTTATGGGAGTTGTCCGCGAAAAAGGGCATCCCGTTCAATTGGTCAACGCCTTTGAAATGCCGATTCGGCCGGGGCAGGGGTACGTCGAAAAATCCGTACAAGCGCTGCAGACCGAGTACGACAAGTTACAGAGCATCTGGGGCATCGAGTCGGTTGAGCACATTGTAATCCCTGCGACAACCATGCCGGATTTCCTGAACAGGATGGTGTCACATGTCCGTTGACATCGGTGTATTGGCTTTGCGCTTGGAAGGGCCGTTGCAGTCGTGGGGTTGCCACAGCCAATACAATCGTCGGGACACAGGGCTTATCCCGACCAAAAGTGGTATCGCCGGAATGTGCTGCGCGGCCATGGGGCATGTCCGTGGAAGTGTTGCGGAACAAGTCTTTCTGGAGTCATTCAATATACTGGCCATGACCGCATTTGCCATCCCCCGTGAACGTCACACTCAGGAAATTCCGGTTCGGCGTTTGACGGACTATCATACGGTGCAGAACACCCGCACCGCTGACGGCAAGAATAAGGATTGTCACATTACCCAACGCGTTTATCTCCTCGACGCCTCTTTCGGCGTATTGCTCGAAGGCGACAATGCGTTTCTGAAACCACTGACGCAGGCTCTGGCCGATCCGGTGTGGGGTATCTGGTTGGGGCGCAAGACGTGCATTCCGTCTGCCCCGGTGCTGGTCGGACTGTTCAATACGCAGGACAAGGCCGTACAGGCTCTGGTCGGCAAAAGGACGCTGTCGTCCTTTACGCGGCAGCAGGATGTCTCAGACTTTGCGGATGGTCGGGACAGTCTGCCGGACAAGGCCTTGAGTTTTGAATCCAGTGCCCGGCGGTTTGCCCCCAGAAGAGTTTGGCTAATCCAACGAACTGAAAACGTTTAATAAAATAACATTATAATGAGATGACAGAACCAATCCTTCCACCTCTGAAGCCACTTCCAATCAAGGATCGGCTATCGATCCTGTTTGTGGAACGCGGGCAGCTTGATGTTTTGGATGGAGCATTTGTGCTCGTGGATAAGAACGGTGTGCGCCAGCATATCCCTGTAGGCAGTGTCGTCTGTCTGATGCTGGAGCCTGGGACGCGGGTTTCCCATGCTGCCATAGCATTAGCCAGTCGGGTTGGATGCTTGCTGACTTGGGTCGGCGAAGGCGGGGTTCGGTTGTATTCCGCAGGTCAACCCGGAGGAGCGCGAGCGGACAGGCTCTTGTACCAGGCCAAGCTGGCTTTGGACGATGCCGCCAGATTGAAGGTGGTGCGAAAGATGTATGAGATGCGCTTTCAGGAGAAACCACCTGAAAAGCGGAGTATTCAGCAACTGCGAGGCATTGAAGGGGCCCGCGTCCGAAAAATGTACGAATTGCTGGCCAAGCAGTATCGTGTTCAATGGAATGCACGGAATTATGACCATACATCCTGGGGAAGCGGAGACATCCCAAACCGTTGCCTTTCTTCGGCAACGGCTTGTCTGTACGGCATTTGCGAAGCGGGTATTCTCGCTGCTGGTTATGCTCCGGCGGTGGGCTTCATCCATACGGGAAAGCCACAATCCTTCGTTTACGACATCGCGGATATTTTCAAATTCGAAACGGTTGTGCCCGTTGCATTCCAGATTGCGGCCCGTAAACCGATTAACCCTGAAAGAGATGTGCGTTTGGCGTGCCGTGACGCTTTCCGGCAGTCCAAAATCCTGAAACGCATTATACCGACGATTGAACAGGTGCTTACTGCTGGCGAAGTATCTGTGCCTACTATGCCGGATGAGGCGGTGACCGTGGCAATCCCTAACAAGGAAGGGCTTGGTGATGCTGGTCATCGTGGTTGAAAACGTGCCGCCCAGACTGCGCGGACGTCTGGCGGTCTGGTTGCTGGAGATCCGAGCGGGAGTGTATGTTGGCAAGGCTAATCGACGAGTGCGCGAGTTGATTTGGTGTCAAGTCAAGACTGGCTTGGGAGAAGGTAATGCGGTCATGGCTTGGAGTACTAACGCGGAAAGTGGATTTGACTTTGAAACCCTGGGCGCAAATCGCCGTATACCGGTGGAGTTGGATGGCGTGAAACTCATATCGTTTCTTCCGCCAGCTCCGGTGGAAAGTGACGGCTCTGAGCCGTCATTAAATCGGTAATCTTGAGGGCTCTTTGAAAAATGAATAGTTTCAAAGGGTTTTATTTAGTCCGTTCCCCACGCCTGTGGGGATGAACCGCCCATGGCCTTTGCCGCATCAGTCTGTTCGGACCGTTCCCCACGCCTGTGGGGATGAACCGCGTCTGAAATATCTTCTCGCTGCTCCATTCTACCGTTCCCCACGCCTGTGGGGATGAACCGGCGACAGC
>PHBE01000024.1 GCA_002841885.1 Deltaproteobacteria bacterium HGW-Deltaproteobacteria-18 | reverse complement strand
TCCGGCTGGCCGTTGCCGACGGCATGGATGGATACAAAGGGCACGGTTTCTGAATCTGCGACATCAGGATTGACACCCAACGTGAAATGTCCATCAAGGCTGATGGCCGTTGCAAGGCTGTAATTGCCCGTATCTTGCGGGCTTTCGACAATGCCCGAGCCCTCGCCAGCGCCTACGGGCGATTCGTCGAGGATCAACTCAGGCAGCTCGGAAGCATTCGCCGCAACAACTGGCGAATCATCGTCAACTATCATGTTCAGCCCGCCAACGACGGAATCTCCAGAGCCATCGGTCAGGGTGAAGGAAAAATTGTAGAGGATGTCGTCTTCCGTGCCGGACACGGAATGATCGAGGGGCTGATACAACTCGAATCTGTATGTTCCGGCGGCCAGATCCGTAACCTGCAGGCTGAACACATCCACTCTGACGGGTCCCTGGGACTCTGTTCTGTAATCGTATTCCCCGTTTGGATATTCAGTAATATAGAACGCGTTCAAGGTTGTTCCACCGTCCACGACTTCATACTGAAGCGCATTCCCACGGGATTCCACTCCCAGGGTCACAAGACCCGCCAGACTCCAAACGAACGGAGTCGTTGCGGAAGGTCCGTCTCCGCCGAAGTCATAATTGAGCCCCCCTTCGGCATACGCAAACTGAGCGGGATGATCCCCGTCGGCCCCGTCGTCGTTGCCGTCAAAAGGAGTCATGGTCAGCTCGCTGATACGGAGCCCGTCTTCGTCGGCGGCTCCAAAAGCCAGCCCTGCCGAAGGCAACGGATTGAGTTCGTCCGTGGCTTCAAGGGCCTCCACCGTGATGGCGGTGAAATCACGCGGATCCAAACCGCCCAGCTTGTCCACGCCATCAATGAGATTGCCCGCGTCGTCCCTGTACTCGCCAACACCGCCGCTTCCGGTGGCGCCGCCTTCAGGGCCTGCTGCGGGCTCCACGTCTCCCTCGCCAAGAGAGGCTAGAAATTCCTGCAAATTGAGGACCGTGCCGTCCGCCAAGATGATGTTCGGGACTTGGCCATCCGGTATATCACTGAACTCGATGACCACCTGCCCGCCATCTGCGAACTCGAAGACAACGTTGTTGTCAGACATTTTCGGCTCTGCCTGGTCAAAGGCGGAGTCAAGCACGATATCCTGTCCCGGGATCGCACTGACGATTACGGACTGCCCGGCTTCGGGAGCCCTGACTGACAGTTTGGTTCCTTGTGTTGTTTCAGCCATGATAACCTCCATTATGTTTCACACGCATTATATTCATTTTTGCTAGATAGTTTGGCCCATTTAAAAACCACCATCCCACCTCGCCATTTTTATAGTTTCACAAATTATGCGCTACAAAATTTTTATCAATACTCGCACATAAAATAAAAATACATTCTGTATGCTTTTATAATTTTTCTTATACTTCTAATGGGAATCTATGTTTGCAGGGTCAAGCATGAAAGAAAATTAAGTCAGGTATGATTTTTCCAGCGCTTTGAGGGGAACGACAATGGGCTGAAATATGTGGGACAAAATGTCATACGCAGGAAAAGTATGAGCGGCGGGGAGAAGACTGGAGCAGTTTTTCTCATACTTAAGGGTGAGAGGAAAAAACCGAATTTCCCTTGCAAGATGACGGGGCAGGACTTAGTTTCCGGCAACATATCAATATCATCGAGGCCAAGCACGCATGAATGATCCCAAGGTTGCCATCCCCATACCGGCTCCACAGGCCGCCGCCAAAACGCGGCCAGCAGTCACCGCCCAGCTCAACCCTTCACAGGTCTATTTTACCCCGCCGCTGGTAGGATGTTTGGCCGTGATATCCCGCCTGCAGGGCCGGCCCGTCAGTTCCACGGCCCTGGAAGCGGGCCTGCCGCGCACCCAGGAGGGCATGACGCCCTACGCGGTGATCCGCGCCGCAAGGCGTGAAGGGATAGACGCCCAGATCACGCACAAGCCCGTCATCGACAAAATCTCCCCCTTGAACCTGCCCTGCATCCTGCTCATGCAGGACGGATCGGCCTGCGTGCTGGTCAGCGTGGCGTCCGGCACGGCCCGCGTCATCATGCCCGAGACCCCCGACGCGCCCTTCGACACCCCTGTCGAGAAGCTCAAGGAGACCTACTCCGGGCACGCCGTCTTCGCCCGCCCTAAGGCCAGCCTGGACGGCAGGACCGAAGGCCTCAAGATCTTCAACACCAAAAAATGGTTCTGGGGCACCATTTTCCACTTTCTGCCCATTTACCGACATGTCATCCTGGCCACGATCTTCATCAATCTGCTGGCCATCGCCTCGCCGCTGTTCACCATGAACGTGTACGACCGGGTCGTGCCCAACAACGCCCTCGAGACCTTGTGGGTGCTGGCCGTGGGTGTCGGCATCGCCTTCTTCTTCGACTTCGCGCTCAGAAATCTGCGCGGCTATTTCGTGGACGTGGCCGGCCGCAACTCCGACATTCTGGTGGCCAGCAAGCTCATGAGCCACATTCTGTCCATCCGCCTCGACCACAAGCCCGAATCCACAGGGGCGCTCGTCAACAACATGCGCGAGTTCGATTCCCTGCGTGAGTTCTTCAGTTCCACCACGTTGCTCGCCCTGGTGGATCTGCCCTTTTTGATCCTGTTCATTACCATCATCTTCTACATTGGCGGCCCCGTCGCCGTTGTTCCGGCCGTGATCGCGCCAATAGTCATCCTGGTCGGCATCATCCTGCAGGGGCCCTTGAAACGCGCCATCGAAGGCGGCTACAAGGAGTCCACCCAGAAAAACGCGCTGCTGGTGGAGACCGTGAGCGGCCTTGAGACCATCAAGACCAGCCGGGCCGAAGGCTCCATGCTCGGTCGCTGGGAGAACATCGTCGGCATGGGCGCGAAATCGGCCATCCGCTCCAAGTCGCTCAGCACCTTTTCACTGAGCTTCACCCAGTTCGCTTCTCAAATCGTTTACTGCGGCGTCATCATCTGGGGCGTGTACCGCATCTCCGAAGGCCTGATGACCATGGGCGGACTCATCGCCTGCTCCATCCTTGTCGGCCGGGCCATGGCTCCGCTGGGCGCGGTGGCGGCCATGCTGACCCGCCTGCAGCAGAGCCGCATGGCTCTCAAGAATCTGGATCTCCTCATGCAGATCCCGAGCGAGCGCCCCGATGACGTCCAGCATCCCGAACATCAGGACCTGCGCGCCAGCATCACCTTCGAGGACGTCAGCTTCAAATACCCGAACGCCTTGACCAACGCCCTGTCCCACGTCGACCTGCACATCGCGCAGGGCGAACGCGTGGCGATCATCGGCAAGATGGGCTCGGGCAAGACCACGCTTGGCAAGCTCATCAATGGCCTCTACGAACCGCAAAAAGGGGCGGTGAAAATCGGGGGGCTCGACATCCGCCAGATCGACCCGGCCGAATTGCGGGCCAAAATCGGCTACATGGCCCAGGACAATTTCCTGTTCCATGGCACCGTGCGCGAAAACATCACTCTCGGTGCGCCCCACGTCAGCGACCAGGCGCTGCTGCGGGCCGCGACCATCGCCGGAGTCACGGACTTCATCAAAAACAACCCCGCCGGCTTCAACCTGCAGGTAGGGGAACGTGGGCTGGCCCTCTCCGGAGGACAGCGGCAGGCCATCACCATCGCCCGCACCCTGCTCCTGGACCCGGACATCGTCATCCTGGACGAACCCAGCAGCTCCATGGACGTGGGGGTGGAGGCCGTGCTCAAGCTTCGTCTCTCCTCGGCCCTGAAAGGCAAAACCCTCGTTCTCATCACTCACCGGCCGAGCCTGTTGTCCCTGGCCACACGGGTCATCGCCATCGAAGGCGGATCAATCATAGCCGACGGACCGCGCAACGAAGTTCTGGCCGAACTGCAAAAACGCGGCAACGGAGCCAAAAATGCGTAATCCCGTCTACTCCGAATCCGATCTCGAATACATGAGCGTGGTCGACGCGGCCATGTACCGCCGGGGCCACCGCTGGGCCTACGCGCTCTCCGCGACCATCTGCCTGCTCCTGGGCTCCCTGCTGGTCTGGACCCATTTCGCCATTCTGGACGAAGTCACGCGCGGCATGGGCCAAGTCATCCCGTCCCAGCGGGTACAGATCATCCAGAACCTGGAAGGCGGCATTCTTGAAGAAACCCTGGTGCGGGAAAACCAGCTCGTGGAGAAAGGCGACATCCTGGTCCGCATCAGCAACGAACTGGCGCAGAGCACCCTGAAGGACACGGCCAGCCAGGCCCTGGAGCATCAGGCCGCCATCGCCCGCCTCAAGGCCGAATCGTCGGGCACGGAGCCGGTTTTTTCCGAAGACCTTAAAACCAAGGCCTCCAAGGCGGTAAATGACCAGATGGCCATTTATCGGGCGCGCATGGACCAACTGAACCAGGAGATGAACATTCTGCGCAGCCAGTACACGCAGCGTCTGCAGGAAGCCCGCGAGATGACCATCCGGCGCAACCAGACAGCCCAGGACCTGAAGCTGGCCCAGGAGCAACGGAATATCGCCAAACCCCTCATGGAAAAAAACGTCTACCCGAGGGTCGACTACCTCTCCCTGGAGCGCGCCGTCAGTTCCCTGAGCGGTGATCTGCAGAGCCTGAGCGTGGCCATCCCGCGCACGCAGCAGGCGGCGCAGGAAATCAAGGATCGCCAGGCCCAACGCATGGCCGAGTTCAAGGCTACGGCCTTGCAGGAGATGAACCAGCATCAGGTTGAGCTGAACTCCAAGCTGCATGCCCTGTCCGCCGGACAGGACCGGGTCACGCGCACCGACGTGCGCAGCCCTGTGCGCGGCACCGTCAAGCAGGTCATCCTGAACACCGTGGGCGGCGTGGTCAAACCAGGCGAACCGATTCTTGAAATCATCCCCCTGGACGACACCCTGCTCATCGAAGCCAACATCAAGCCTGCCGACATCGCGTTTCTGCATCCGGGCCAAAAGGCCATGATCAAGATCACTGCCTACGACTTCTCCATCTACGGAGGGCTTGAAGGTTCCGTCGAGCAGATCAGCGGCGACACCATCGAAGACCAGAAGGGCGAGAGCTTTTACAAGGTCAAGCTGCGCACCCAGGCATCGGCCATCGTCTATCGTGGAGAAAAGCTCCCGATCATCCCGGGCATGACTGCCAGCGTGGACATTCTGACGGGCAAGAAGAGCGTGCTCGACTACCTTTTGAAACCCATTCTCAAGGCCAAGGAGAACGCCTTGAGGGAGCGTTGACCTGTTGAGATGGCACATCTCCACTTACCTTTTGCTGCTGGCGGCGGCCCTGTGCTTTCCCAGCGATTTTGCGGCAATGGGGACTGGAGACGCACCGATTCACAACCAGTCGGAGCAGACGGAGCAAAGACAGGAAAACGCGGATGCCGCAACGGGAGAACCCGCCCGGACGGAGCTGCGGCAGGAGATCGAGTCTCCTTTGCCGGACAGCCCGCTGAAAACACAAGAAGGTGCCCGGCCGAACACGAATCGGGAAATGGAAACCGCTGCGGTGGTCCCGCAGAAACAGACCGAGGACCCCGGAACGCTGACAGAGGAGCCCTTGAAGCAGGCTGCGGAGGCTACGGCGCAGGACCGGGAGTCAAACGTGCAGACGGTTGCCAAGGCAGAGCAGGATCGCAATCCGTCCACAACGACAGCGCCCCTGCCCATATGGCGCCAGGACACCCGGACGCCAGCCCCCACTCCTTCGGAGCCGGCTCCGGGCGCGCAGACAGATTCCGGCAACCAGCCGGTGCGGCTTTTTCAGAGCGCGGCCTTTCGCGGCAATTTCAATGCCCTGCCCAAATGGAAGCGGGTTCTTTCCAAAGTCAAGGGACAGATCCAGACGCTGAACAGCTGCACCTCGGCCAAGGCCTGCCCGCCCGGTGCAACCAGTTGGCAGCGCATCATCAAGCAGGCCAGGGGCAAAGAACGCATGGAACAGCTGCGGATGATCAATGCCTTTTTCAACAAATGGCCCTATCGCCTGGACCAGGACGCCTACGGAGTCTCGGACTGGTGGGCCACGCCGCAGGAATTCCTCAAGATATCCGGAGATTGCGAGGACTACGCCATCATCAAATACTTTGCCCTGCGGGAGTTGGGCTTTTCGCAGGACGAGTTGCGCATCGTCGTCCTCAAGGATCGCATAAGGGGCATCGGGCACGCTGTTCTGGCAGTATTCACGCACGGGGATGCCTACATCCTGAACAACATCTCCGACGCAATTTTCACGCACGGCAAATACAGACATTACCTCCCGCAATACTCCTTGAACGAGGAGCATCGGTGGTCACACATCCCTGTAGCGAACTAAACTTAACGGAGAGGGGAATATGACAGCATCAAGCAGCAAAGCAGCTCTACCCGCCATGGGCAGGAACAGGTCGGAGCTGGTCATGGGGGTGGCCATCATCTCCCTGATCATCGTGGCTCTTTTGGCGTGGGTAGGCTGGAGCGTCCGTGCCAAGCAGGGAGAACTGCAAGACCAGATCAGCAGTCGGCTCGAATTGCTGGGCACCAGCCGCACCGAAGTCCTCTCGGCGTGGCTTTCGGGCCTGGTCGAGCAGACCGACAAGCTCATTTCCTCGGACCTGTTTCGGCTTTATGCCACGGACATGGACCTAATCGACGCTGATCCCAGCTTTCTCATCACGGGCATCATCCCCGAAGGGGAGGCCTATAATCAGATGGCCCAGCTGACCGACCAATTTCCCCTCATGCACCAGACTTTCGCCGATTTCACCGTCTTTGCGGGCTTTCTGTCAGGGCGTATCGTACACCGCAGCGGGCAGTCCTACATCGGCTCCGACTCGCGGGTGACCCCGCTCTCCCCGAGTCAGACTGCCCTGATCAAAAAGACCTTCGCCTATCCCATGGCCCACTTCTCGCCTCTGCGTCAGACAGAAAACGGCCTGGTCATCGACATGTGCGTGCCGATCTACTCCACGGCCGAGGAAAATGGTGAGAAAAAGGCCGTGGCCGTGGCCATGCTGACCAAGAGCGCGGGCATGACCATCACCTCCCTGCTCTCCAACACCCCACTCTCGACCAGGGGAGAGAGAACCCGGATCATGCAGATGACCGAGGCCGGATTTCAGGAGATCGTGCCCTGGACCCCTGGCGGGATCGCCCCCATCCAGACGCCGCCGGAACTGGATTCGGGGCAGCGGCTCGGCTTTGCCAAACGCAACAGCCTGGGCGGCCAGACACCCGTATTTTCGCTTGGCGTGAAGCTTCCCGATCTTGACCTGTGGATCGTCCAGGAAGTGGATACCCAGAGCGCAACCGCAGGCTTGCAGGAATACACCCGAATTTCCCTGCTCATCGCGGGCCTCATCGCCATGGTCACAAGCCTCCTCTTCGGCGCCATCTGGTGGCGCACCATCGGCCAGAGCCACAAGCGCATCGCCGGCAAGTTTCAGACCCTGGCCCAGGAACTCGAGCAACAACGCAACTTCCTGGATTCCATCAACGACTCGATCCCGGATTTCATCGCCGTCAAGAACCTGAGCGGCAACTACACCTACGCCAACCCGGCTTTGGCCGAGAGCGTGGGACGACCGGAAGACGAGGTCCTCGGCCTGGACGATATTGCCCTGTTCGGCTTCGACACCGGCAAACGCCTGGAACAGTCCGACGCCAAGACCTTGCAGACCGGAACGCCCGTGACCGTCACCGAACGCATCTTCCTCAAGTCGCGGGAACACCATTTCCAGATCACAAAGGTCACCTTGAAGGGTGATCAGAACACCCCGCAGGGCATCGTCTCCGTGTTCCGGGACATCACCGCCATGGTGCAGGCCGAGGACCGCAAGCGTCAGGCCATCTCCCAGACCGTGGAAGCGCTGGTCAAGGCCATCGAGTTCACGGACCCCTATCTGGCCGGACATTCCCTGCTGATGCGCGATGTTTCCTCCCTGCTGGCGGACAGTCTGAGTCTTTCCTCCGAGGACAAATCCACGATTGAGATCGCCTCCAACCTGTCCCAGATCGGCAAGATCTTCATCGACAAGGCGATTCTGACCAAGGTCGAGCAACTCACTGAACAGGAAAAAGAGCTGGTTCAGAGGCACGTCGACCATGCGGCGGACATTCTGCGCCAGATAGACTTCGAGCTTCCCGTATTCGAGGCGGTCTATCAAATGAACGAACGTCTCGACGGCAGCGGCTACCCCCAGGGCCTGCACGGCGAGGAGATCAGCCTCCTGGCCAGGGTCCTGAGCGTAACCAACAGTTTCTGCGCCATGATCCGCCCCCGGGCCTACAGGCCGGCCATGAGCACCGTGCAGGCTCTCGAAACCCTACGCTCGGCAGCACACAGTTACGATCGGCACGTCGTCGAGGCCCTTGCCGCCGCCATTGAGACCTCACGCGGTAACAGGCTGTTGGAAAAATCGGGCGAATAGCTCCCTGCCGGAAAAGACAAAGGCCCATGCGCTTCAAACGCATGGGCCTTTTTTGTGTGAATTTTGACGAAGTGTTCGCTGCTTATAAATCAGGCGTGGAGCTGATTGATCGTACGGGCCAGCTGGTTGCCCAGAGACGTCTTGCGGGTAACTTCCTGCTCCACGGAGGCGATGCCCTTGATGACCGTGGAATGCTTGCGGTTGAAGCGCCGGCCGATATCCATCAGGGACAGGTCCGTGTGCTTGCGGGCAAGGTAGAAGGCTGTATTGCGGGCAATGACACGGTCGCGCTTGCGGCTCTTGGAGCGCAGATCGTCAAAGCCGAACCCATAGGCCTGGCAGACGAAGCTGATGATCTTGTCGAGATCGATGGAGGCGCTGTCGAGGTTGTAGTTCTGCAGGATCTCCCAGGCCAGGTCCATGGTGATATCCATGTTCAGAAGCTTGGCCTTCAGGATGATATTTTTCAGGCAACTCTCAAGCTGGCGGACATCGGTCTTGATCCTGTCGGCCAGAAGCTCGGCCACGCTGCCCGGCATGCTGACCTGCGAAGCCTGCGACTTGGCCTGAATGATGCCCATGCGGGTCTGGTAGTCGGGCTTGTCGATGACGGCCATGAACCCCTGCGCGAACCGGGAGAGCAGGTTGGCGTCGATGTCGGACAGCTCGCGGGGCAAAAATGTGCTGGTCATTACCACCCGGCGTCCCTGGTTCTGGAGGGATTTCAAGGTGTTCAGAAGCTCATCCTGCATTTTCTCCTTGCCCTGAAAAAAATGCACGTCTTCGAGCAGGAGCAGGTCCACGTTGGACCTGAAACGGGCCTTGAACTGCTCCACGGCCTTGGCTTTGATGGCCATGACCAGCTGCGAGGAAAACTCCTCGCCGCTCAGATAGCAGACCCGAAGATGCTGCCTGTTGGTCTGCCGGGCGATCTCGCTGCCGATGGCCTGGGCCAGGTGGGTCTTGCCCAGACCCGGCGCGGAGCACAGAAAAAGCTGATCCGAGCCTTGCGCGTCCTGGCAGAAGCTGCGGGATGCGACATATGCCAGATTGTTGCAAGGGCCGACAATGAAATCATCGAACTGATGCCGCCAATTCTGCACGGTCTGCGTAGGCAGCGCGTGAGCCATGGGCAGGCCCATTTGGCGCGAGACGATCTTTTTGGCTGGTCCGGCCTTTACACGCACGGGTGCGGGCGCATCGGCCTGGACGGCGCAGACTTCGATGCTCGGCGCAAAACCCAGAGTCTCGGCGGCCGCAACCCTGATCTTGTCCAGCATACGGTCCCGGACCCATGTACTCACAAAGGAGTTGGGCGCGCAGAGGACCAGGGTGTCGTTATCAAGACATCCTTGCAGGGGTTTGATCCAGAGCTGGTAATGGCCCGGAGTGAGGTTCTTTTCAAGGGAAAGAGAAATGTGATGCCATGCGTCAATCATGGGAAAGGTTCCTAGCCAAGCGACAGCCCTGCGACAACTCCGGTATAACCAGCCAGTCCCAACTTGGCCCAACTCTTTCTATACAGGATAAAATGCTAGAATAATTCGACTTCCTCGTTATGCATTGCTTTTGTGGCTCTGACGCGAAGCTGTCATTGTCCCGAAAGACCGGGCCTCCCGCGTTGTCAACACTTAATTATAAACATATGATGAAAACTTATTCACATCCCCTATAAAATTATCTACGATTTTCTGCTATTTTCTTCGTTTTTTGTTTTCTGACATTAAAGTCTTGGAAGTTCCGATGCTTCCGACGTCTACAGAGAACTATGAAATATACTATCCTTAAATATTAGTATAAAATCTTAATTACACGACAATGCCATTTTATCCCCGTCTCCTAAAATATCTCGATCCGGAAAAAAAAGATGACGCGAACGCTCCGAATTTCCTGCAACAGAAAGGTAAAATGGGGATTAGCTGTTCCTAGACCTCGTTTCCATGGCACCACACGAATCTTCCAGGCACTTCCTCACATCCCAAAACAAAAAAAGGGCACGTTTCTTGAACATGCCCTTAAGTTATCTCAAGCAGTGTAAAATTTCAGAACAGGCGGGCGGCGGCACCCTCGGATTCAAATTCCGCAAGGGCATCGGCAAAACGATCCTTAAGATCGTCGAAAAGCAGGGGGATACGCTGTTGAAACGCTCCCATGAGCGGAAGCATGACCTGACGCATCTGCGGATGAGAGGCCTTGTCACAGCGCAGCTTGAATATGTGCCGCCACTCCCGGATGTTGGCCGTGGTCACGATCTCGGTCTTGAGGCTGTTGGGCAGGACGCTCCTGGCCTCCTGGGCCGTGGCTCCGGCGTCGACAAGGCGCAGATAGGCATCCTCGCAAGCCTGCATGGCGGACAGCCACAAAGCGTAACGAACGTCGTCCTCGGGCCAGAAAAACGGGCGGATGACCGTGATCTCGCTGCCGAACTTGTCCTGGGCGTAGTTGGCGTAGCGGGTGCTTTCCTGCGAAAAGGCGCACAGGCGGTGGCGGACCAGTTCGTGGGTTACTCCACGGTCGCAGACAATGCGCACCGTCACGCTGATGTGCTCCAGAACACTGTCATGACCGAGGCGCACGATACGGGAGAGAAGCTTGCGGGCCGAATCCGGACTGGCCTTGTCCTCGGACTTGTAACAGGTCCGCGCGGCCAGTTCGAGGTGACTCAGAACAAACTCGCCGTCGGGCAGGTGCATGAATGAAAAACTCGGATCGATGACTTTCATGGCTCCTCTCTGGGCTTAGGTGAAGACAGGTCGAAAAAAGATGCCGGACAGGACGGGCGGCGGGGGCGTTTCCCCTGCCGCCGCAAAAACGCATCCCGGACTATTGACCGCGCAGCTTGAGCCCGCCGTCGAGGTGCTGATAGGCCTTGGGTGTGACCACCCGTCCTCGGGGGGTACGCTTCAGGAAACCGCACTGAATCAGATACGGCTCGTAGATGTCCTCGATGGTCCTGACCTCTTCGGAACACGCCGCCGCGATGGTTTTCACGCCCACGGGGCCGCCGCCGAAATGATCGATGATGCACTCGAGGATCTTGCGATCCATCATGTCCAGACCCCGCGAATCAACATCCATGATATCAAGGCCCTTGGCGGCCACTTCCGCGTCGATGAGCACGTTCCCGGCCACCTGGGCGTAATCGGCCACTCGGCGCAGCAAACGATTGGCGATGCGCGGCGTGCCTCTTGAGCGTTTGCCGATTTCAAGCGCTCCGTCAGGGCTGATCTCAAGCCCGAGGATGCGCGCGGCGCGCGTCACGATCAGCGACAGCTCTTGCGGATTGTAAAATTCCAGCCGGCAAATGACCCCGAACCGGTCACGCAGGGGTGAAGTCAAAAGCCCGATGCGAGTAGTGGCCCCGACCAGGGTGAACGGCTCAAGCTCGATCTTGACCGTGCGCGCCCCAGGGCCCTGGCCGACGATGAGGTCGAGCTTGAAATCCTCCATGCCGGGGTAGAGTATTTCCTCGACCACGGCCGGCATGCGGTGGATTTCATCAATGAAAAGCAGGTCGTGCCGGTTCAGGCTGGTCAGGATGGCGGCCAGGTCGCCGCTGCGCTCCAGCACCGGACCGGAGGTGGAGACCATGTTCACGCCCAGTTCGCTGGCCATGATCTGGGCCAGGGTGGTCTTGCCAAGGCCCGGATTGCCATAGAGCAGGCAGTGATCCAGATGCTGGCCACGCTCCTTGGCCGCCTGCAGATAAATCTTCAGGTTGCCGCGTACATCCTCCTGGCCGATGAAATCGTCCAGGGTGCGGGGCCGGATATGCTCTTCGCTGGGATTTTGTATCATGCTACTTGGCGGCAAAAATCTTCAAGGCCTGCCGGATGGCGCTGCCCGCATCCAGATCGGGCTCATTCTCGAACACAGTCTTGACCACGTCGTCCACTTCATGCCGCCCATAGCCCAGCGAGACCAGGGCCGCCGCGCAGTCCGAAGCGGCCGAGACCACTGGTGCGACACGGCTTGAAGCCAGGGACGGCTGGGCCACGAGCTTGTCCTTCAGATCAAGGAGCAGGCGTTTGGCCGTCTTGGCACCGATGCCGGGCACACGGGTCAGAGACGCCACATCCTCCCGGGCGATGCAGGCCGCCAGCTCCGCAGGGCCATAACAGCCAAGCATGGCCAGAGCCGTCCGGGGCCCGAGCTTGGGCGCGGCGAGGAGGGTCACAAAGGCCTGCCGCTCCTCCCAGGTGGTGAATCCATAGAGAACGAGCGCATCCTCGCGGACCAGGGTGTGGATGAAAAGCCGCGCCACCTCGGCCCCAGGGCCCAGAGTGGACACCCCCTGCGTGGTCAGATGGACCTGATAGCCCACGCCCCCTGCAGTAAGCAGGACGCAGGACTCTTCATCGCGACGCAGGATCGTTCCTTCAAGGTAGGCTATCATGTGTGGGAGCTATAGACGAGTTGCCCCGTCTTGACCAGTGGCCTGACCGGCATTGACGGCGGCCATGAACCGAAAATGGTTCAAGTGACAGATGGCCAGGGCCAGGGCGTCTCCCGCATCTTCGGCCCAGTCCGGCCGAACGCCCAGGAGCTGACCGACCATGAAGGAAACCTGACTTTTTTCCGCCCGCCCCGCGCCGACCAGAGACTTCTTGACCAGGGTGGGCTCGTATCCGAAGACCTCCACCCCATGCACGCCGCAAGCGGCCAGCACCGCGCCCCGGGCCTGGCCAAGCTTCAGGGCCGAGGCGGAGTTGCGGGCGAAGAAGACATTCTCCACGGCCACGGCACTGGGAGTGTGGACGCCCAGCAACTCAGTGATGCGCGTGTACATGAGGCCAAGGCGCGTGCTCATGGCCTCTTCGGAGGGACGCACCACGCCCGCCTCCACCAGGGACAAAACCCCGGACCGCTCCCGCACAAGGCCGTAGCCCATGCAGCGGGACCCGGGGTCCACGCCCAGGATGATGCGCTCGGCTGCCATGCGGCCGGGCTACATCTCAGCCAGGAGTTCTGCCGGCAGCTCGAAATTGGCGTACACGTTCTGGACGTCATCGTTGTCGTCCAGGGCGTCATAGAGCTTCATGACCTTGCGGCCGGTCTCGACATCCACTGCCACGGTGTTCTGCGGGATGCGATTGAGTTCGGCGCTCATGATCTCGATGCCTGCGGCCTCGAAAGCGCTTCTGGCGTTGTGAAAGTCTTCGGCCGCGCAGAGCACCTGCCAGGAGTCGTCGTCATCGAGCACATCCTCGACGCCGCCTTCGAGCCCGGCTTCCAGAAGCTGGTCTTCGGTGTACTTTTCCTTGTCGAAGGCGAACACGCCCTTGGTGTCGAACATCCAGGCCACGCAACCGGCCGCGCCCATGGAGCCGCCGCCCTTGCTCAAGATGTGGCGCACTTCGGCCACGGTGCGGTTCTTGTTGTCCGTGACCGCCTCGATGAGGATGGCCACGCCGCCCGGGGCGTATCCTTCGTACATGATCTCTTCCAGCGCCTCGGAAGCCAGTTCGCCCGTGCCCTTCTTGATGGCCGTCTCGATCTTGTCCTTGGGCAGGTTCACGGCCTTGGCGGCATCAATGGCCGCGCGCAGGCGGGCGTTCATGTCCGGATCGCCGCCGCCCTTGGCCGCCAGAATGATCTCCTTGGTGACCTTGGTAAACATCTTGCCGCGTTTGAGATCCTGCCGTCCCTTGCGGTGCTGGATATTCTTCCATTTACTATGTCCTGCCATACAATCCTCCGAAAAAAGTTATGCGGGCGGGGCCTCGCTGGCCGCGGGAACAAAACCCATACCCAGGATGAATATTTCCTTGCTCTCCGCCCGGCTGCTTTTGGGCTTGAACATGCCGACCTTGGCGAAACGGACTTTAAGAGACTGCACAAAAGGCTGCACGTCCGGTCCTTCAAAAACCTTGGCGATGAAGGTGCCTCCGGAAACCAGCCACTCCTCGGCTACGCCGAAGGCCGCTTCCACCAACTGGATGGAGCGGGCCTGATCGGTGAATTTGGAGCCCGTCGTCTTGGGGGCCATGTCGCTCATGACTACGTCGAAAGGGGCAAGCGCCTGCAGATGCCCAAGGAATAGAGGAGTGCGGGCAAAGATGTCTTCCTGCAGGAAGGTCACCTGTTCCGGAAAGCGGGTGTCAGGCATGTTCAGGTCGATGCCCAGCACCCGTCCTCCCGCGCCGACACGTTCGGCGGCGTAGAGAGTCCAGGAACCGGGGCAGGCTCCGAGATCAAGCACTTTCTGGCCTTGGCGCAAGAGCTTGTTCGCCTTGTCCATTTCCTGAAGCTTGTATACGGAGCGGGCAGGATAATTGTCCTGCTTGGCCTTTTTGAAATAGTAATCGCGGTATTGTTTCATGCTTTTATGACCGGGGCAGCATCCCGACCACCCAAGCGAGCGCCTTCATGCCAGCCAGACCCATACGTGTAAAGTTGAAAAACGAACTGGGGATTTCTACATCGCTCCCCGCAGGAGAGCAATATCTTCATCTCCACAGCGGAGGCGAGGATCTGCTCATCACCTGCCCTGGCCCCGAACCGGAACTCTGCGCACGGCACGCCAGCAAAGCGGCCCGCATCTTTCTGCTGCGCGTGCCGGAAATCGACGGGCAGATGCCAAACTCCTGGAATGCGGCCATGCCTTCAACATGGGAAAACGTCAGCCTCGCACAGGCGCTCGGTCTTCTGCCCGGCGTGAGCGTGCTCCACTATTCCCCGGCTACCCGTCTCTTTCCATCCATTTTCGCCCCCCTGTTGGCCAGACTCCGCCCGATCCAGAGGGGCGGTTCGGTCAAAAGCCTGTGGCTGCCCGGGCCACAAAACGCCCTCGTCATCCCGGAACTGGCCGATGCGGCGCAAAACCTGGGCCTGGATGCCCGGCGTCTGCCCGCAAACCTCTCGCCGCAGGATCTGGGCAGGATGTTGAACAAGGAGCGGCCAAGCCTCTTGCTGAGCGTCAATTTCCACGGTCTGGACCCGTATGGCGAAAACCAAGCCCGGCTGCAGGCGGCCGGAGTTCCCGTGGCCGTCTGGTGCGTGGACAACCCCCTGCATCTGCTCACAGGCCAGAAAAACCACCTCTGGAAACAACAGCCCACCTTTGTCACCGACGACTGGTTCGTGGAGCCCCTGCGCGCCCTCGGAGCCGCCGCCATGCACCTGCCCCTGGCCGCAAGCAGGCGTTTCTTCGCTCCCGGCGACCCCTGTCCGGCCGGAGACGATCTGACCTTTGTCGGCCGCTCGGCCTTCCCGGACCGGGACCGCTTCTTCGCGGCCTGCCGCATTCCGCAGGAGCTGGCCAACGAGGCCGGGAGATTGCCCGGCCGGGAGGCCCATTTTGGCTGGTGGAGCAAACGGCTTCCCGATCATGCGCTCTGGCCGGGAAACGAGGTCCGGCTTATCGGCCTGGGCGCGGAGACAGCCTCGGCGGCCTGGCGGCAGAGCTGCCTTTCCTCGCTGGCCAGACAGACCAGGCTGACCGTGGTCGGCGACGATGCCTGGCACAACCTGCTGCCGGACACAAGGCTCCTGCCCCCCGTGGATTATTATGCGGGACTGGCTGAAATTTACCGCCAGGCCTCCTTTTCCCTGAACCTGACCAGCCTGCTCCTGCCCCACGGCCTGACCCAGCGCCACTTCGACGTCTGGGCCTGCGGCGGCTTCCTGCTCACGGACGATACGCCAGGCATGAAAATTTTCCCCCGGGAACTGGCCCAGGCCGTGACCTTCTCCTCGCCGCAAAAGGCAACGGAACTCCTGCGCGGCCTGGCCGCCGATCCCGAACGCAAGGAAGAACTGCGCCGCGCCTGGCAATCGCTCATCCTGACGGAACACTCCTACGTCTCCCGCCTGCGCACCATCATCCAGAGAGTTGCCCAAACCTAGGAAACCGGGCCTGCCATCCTACGCAAAAACGCCTCGAAAACCAAAAAAAAGCCCTCCACCCACGGAGAGCTTGCCGGCAAAGAAGCGTGGAAGCAATCAGCGCTCGTTCATGGTGCAGACACGGTTTCTGCCTCGTCCCTTGGCCCTGTACATGGCCTTGTCCGCCTCGTCGAGGAGCCTGGCCCCTGCCTGGTCAGCCCACTCTCTTTTCAGTTCGGCCACGCCAAGGGACACGGTGATCTTGATTCCCTTCTGCAGCACCTGGCCGTTGTGGTCGCGGATGATGAAATTGTAGTCCTCGATGATGCTACGCAAATTTTCCGCGTCTTCCGCCGCCTCGCCAAGCCCGACTCCGGGCAGGGCGACCACGAACTCCTCTCCCCCGAAGCGGGCGGGAAAAAAGCTGCGGTTCGGGACGGTGCCGTATTTCTGCGCGTAACCCGTCAGCTTGCTGGCTACGGTGACCAGCGCCTGATCCCCGATGCGGTGGCCGTAGGAGTCGTTGAAGTCCTTGAAATTATCGATGTCGAGAAAAATGAGACTCATGGGATTGCCCGTGACCATGTATTCGACCAGGGTTGTCTGGTAATAGCGGTCGAAGGCGCGGCGGTTGCTGAGCTTGGTCAGGGAGTCCGTGTAACTCATCTCGACCAGGTCGCGGGTGTCCTGTTCCATGTGCGTGAGTACCTTCTCGAAGGCCGCCTTGATACCAAGGACAATGTCTTCCAGGGCGTTCTGTTCCGTCACGGTATGGATGGTCGTCTCCCGCAGATCGCGAACCTCCTTGGTCCGCATAAGGTTCTGGGAGCGCACATGTTCGATGAGGACCACGGTCTCGCGAAAAGTCTCCTCCAGCTTTTTGTTCCAAGGCTGGTAGAGGATCTGTTCCTTTCTACGCACGACATCCTTGAATTTGGCCTCGGAAAAATCCCCGTCCCGCACGATGTTCATGACCAGGGTCTGCATCTGGCGTTTCTGGTCGGCCGAAAGGAAATCGTATTCCGAAATGGAGCGCATGTAGAGGATGAGCGCGCCCCACTTGGAATTGGAAGGCACTCCCGCTTTGATGAGAGAATTTACGACATCGTGCGAACAAAAGAAATTTTCGTGCTGCATGCTCATGACTCGATCCGTTTTTGTTGACTGCTAGCTCTTTTCCCCGAAAGAGCGTCCGATCTCGAACGCCTGGCCCACATACTCGCCCACGGTGTGATAGGCTCTGGTCACGGGGGTGAATATGAGCGGCCTGACCTTGGCTGCGTCAGGATAGCCCTTCTCGTCGAGGACATCCTCTTCCGCCTTGACATCGACGATCTCTCCAATGAACTGGATGTGCATGCCAAGCTCCACGGTGCGCAGCAAGGTACACTCCAGCACCAGAGGAAACTCTCCCACATAGGGAGCATCGACGACTTCCGAGCGCACCGGAGTCAGCCCCGTGGCTGCGAACTTGTCCACGTCCTTTCCGGATGCGATGCCGAAATAATCGGCCTGAGCCGCGAACGCGACCGAAGGCACGCTGATCGTGAACGCACGACGTGCGATAATGGATGCGTAGCTGTGGCGATCTTCACGCAAGGAGACTGTGATACAAGGCGGCTTGGAACAGCATATTCCGCCCCAGGCAGCAGCCATGGCGTTGGCATTGCCATCTTCATCATAGGACCCGACAATCCACAATGGCGCAGGCTGGGCCAGCGTCTTCGCACCAAGAGAAATTTTCATCACCGTCTCCGCAATACAACAGTATTCATCTTGCATTTTTCCTGCCACTTGTCAGGCATTCTCATATAGTTATAAGAAGCATCCCGCAAGTCAAATGTCATCCTTCAACCGTTCGCAACAGAGACTTCATGGACACCAAAGTCATACATATCGCCGGCGCGCGTCAGCATAATCTCAAAAACCTGACCCTGGACATCCCCCGGGACAAGCTGGTCGTGGTCTGCGGCCCTTCCGGTTCGGGCAAGTCCACCCTGGCCTTCGACATCGTCTACGCCGAAGGCCAGCGGCGCTATGTTGAATCCCTGTCCGCCTACGCCCGCCAGTTCCTGCCGCAAATGGACAAGCCGGCCATCGACCTCATCGAGGGCCTCACTCCGGCCATCTCCCTGGAACAGCAGACCCTGTCCAAGAACCCGCGTTCCACCGTGGCCACGGTCACGGAAATCTACGATTTTCTGCGTGTCTTCTATGCGCGCCTCGGCACGCCCTGCTGCCCGGATTGCGGCGTGCCCATCGCGGCCCAGAGCAGCGACGAGATCATGGAACGCATTCTCGGCCTGCCGGAAGGGACAAAATTCATGCTTCTGGCGCCCCAGATCGATCACAAAAAGGGCACCCATGCGGATCTGTTCAAGAAGCTCAAGACCCAGGGTTTTGTCCGCGCCAGGATCAACGGCGAGGTGACGAGCCTGGATCCGGTTCCGGAACTGGCCAAAAACCTGAAGCACAGCATCGATCTGG
The DNA here is from genome assembly GCA_002841885.1 of Deltaproteobacteria bacterium HGW-Deltaproteobacteria-18. Classification (NCBI taxonomy): domain Bacteria; class Deltaproteobacteria; species Deltaproteobacteria bacterium HGW-Deltaproteobacteria-18. Next base: position 24,379 of record PHBE01000024.1, on the reverse strand, counting down.
TCGTGGACCGCCTGGTCTTGAAACCCGACATGCGCAAACGCCTGGCCGACTCCGTGGAACTGGGCCTGAAGTCCGGCGAGGGACGGATCGTCGTATCCATCATCGGCGGTGAGGACATCTTCTTCTCCACCGACGCCGTCTGTCCCAAATGCAGCCTGAGCCTGCCCAAACCGAGCCCCCAACTTTTTTCCTTCAACAGTCCTCAGGGTGCCTGCCCGCACTGCTCGGGCCTGGGAGCCGTCGAGTACTACGAGCCCATGCTGCTCGCGCCCAATGGGGGACAGTCCCTGCGCCAGGGGGCGATCCTGCCCTGGAAGGGCCGGGCTTTCGACCGCTACGCCCATGACCTGAAGGAATTGGGGCTCCGGCATCGCTTCACCCTGGACACGCCCTTGCAGGACCTCAGCTCCGAAGCAAGAAAGGCCCTGTTCCACGGCGACGCCCAGTGGCCTGGAGTGATCCATTTTCTCGAACAGGGAGGAGGGCTCGGCCACATCTGGCGCGACGAACTGGCCCGCTACCGCCAGACCATGAACTGTCCGTCCTGCCATGGCGCACGCCTGCGGCCCGAATCCCTGGCGGTGCGCATCGAAGGTCTGAACATATTCGATTTCTGTTCGCTGCCCATCACCCGGGCCCTCTCCTGGCTGCAAGGACTGGGCTTCTCCGGCGTAAACGTGGAGATCAGCACCCCGCTTTTGAAGGAACTCCGCCACCGGCTTGAATTTCTGGTCAACGTCGGGCTCGACTACATCAACCTGGCCCGCAACATGACCACCCTGTCCGGCGGCGAAGCCCAGCGCATCCGCCTGGCCGGGCAGCTTGGCTCCGGCCTGGTCGGCGTGACCTATGTTCTGGACGAACCGAGCATCGGCCTGCACCCGCGCGACAACCAGCGACTGATCAACACCCTGCGGCAGCTTCAGGGACGCGGCAACACGGTGCTCGTGGTCGAACACGATGAACCGACCATCCGCGCGGCCGATCATGTGCTGGAGCTTGGCCCCGGCTCGGGCTTCCTGGGCGGAGAGCTGGTCTTTTCCGGTTCCCCGGAGGATCTGGTGAACAAATCCAAGAGTCTGACCGGAAAATACATGCGCGGGGAACTGCGCATCGCAAGGCCCGCAAAGCGCAGAACCTCGGACCGGGCCATCATCCTGCGCGGCGTGACCACCAACAACCTGCGCGGTATCGACGCCCGTTTCCCCTTGAGCACCCTGGTCTGCATCACCGGGGTCTCCGGCTCGGGCAAGAGCTCGCTGGTCATGGACTCGCTGTACAAGCACCTGGCCCTGGCCCAGGGCCTCAAGGTCGACAGCCCCGGCACCATCGGAGGCATCGAGGGTGCCGGGGCCGTGGAAAAAATCATCTCCATCGATCAAAGCCCCATCGGCCGGACGCCGCGCTCCAACCCAGCCACCTACACCAAGATCTTCGACGAAATCCGGGCCATCTTCGCCGGCAGCAAGGACGCCAAGAAGCGCGGCTACAACGTCGGAAGATTCAGCTTCAACGTGCGCGGCGGCCGTTGCGAGGCCTGCCAGGGCGACGGCCAGATCCGGGTCGAGATGCATTTTTTGCCCGATGTCTTCGTGACCTGCGAGGTCTGCGGGGGCAAGCGCTACAACCGCGAGACCCTTGATATTCTGTACCGCGACAAGTCCATCGCCGACGTGCTGGACATGACCGTCAGGCAGGCCCGGCAATTCTTCGCCAACCATCCGGCCCTGGAACGCAAGCTTGGCGTGCTGGAGGAAGTGGGCCTTGAATACATCCGCCTGGGCCAGCCCGCCACGACCCTGTCCGGAGGCGAGGCCCAGCGCATCAAGATCTCGCGCGAGCTGGGCAAACGCAGTCTGCCCGGAACCCTGTACATCCTGGATGAACCCACCACCGGCCTGCACATGCACGAAGTCGGCAAGCTCATCGCCGTGTTGCACACCCTGGTCGACAAGGGAGCCTCGGTCATTGTCATCGAGCACAACCTCGATGTGGTCGCGGCTTCGGACCACGTCATCGATCTTGGACCCGGCGGAGGTGAAAACGGAGGCCTCATCGTGGCCGAAGGCACTCCAGAGGACTTGAAGAACAATCCCGGATCGGTCACGGGGCCTTTTCTGGAATTGTAAGCCCGGCCGCAACAGGTACAGGCCTTGGACCAATCCGGAACAAGGCCGCCCCTCAATAGGGGCGCTGCAGACTCGGAACACATCGCCCCGGAAACAGAACGGGCGGCCAGGGAAATCCCCGGCCGCCCGTTCTGTTTTTTTCATCCTGAAAAAATCAGTATCTCGAAGTAAGGTGAGCGTAGGCCTGCATCAGATAATTCTGCACATAATCGGTCACCCCGTCCTCCAGGGATCTGAAGTTCACGTCACAGCCACGACTGGAGAGCTTGGTCAGGTCGGCGCAGGTGTAATACTGGTATTTGCCGCGCAGGTTGTCCGGCATGTCCGCGTATTCGATCTGCGGCTCCCGACCCATGGCCGTGAACACCCCTCTCGCGAGGTCATTCCAGGTCCGGGCCTGGCCTGTACCCACATTGAAGACGCCACCCACGTCCGGATTCTTGATGAGCCAGTCAATGACCTTCACGCAATCCTTGATGTAGACGAAATCCCGGCGTTGCTCGCCGTCTGCGTATTCCTCGCGATAGGATTTGAAGAGTTTGAGTTTCCCGGTCTGGCGGATCTGGGTGAAAGCCTTGCAGACCACGGAGCGCATGTCGTCCTTGTGGTATTCGTTGGGGCCGAAGACATTGAAGAACTTGAGCCCGGCCATTTTGTCCAGCAGCCCGTCTCCCTTGAGCCAGAGATCGAAGAGGTGCTTGGAATAGCCGTACATGTTGAGCGGATGCAGACCCTCCATGGCATCATCCGAGTCATCGAAGCCCCTGCTGCCGTCGCCGTAGGTTGCGGCGGAACTGGCGTAAATGAAGCGCGCATTGCGCTCCTGGGCGAAACGGCACATGGCCTTGGAATATTCCAGATTGTTGCGGATGAGATAATCGCAATCTGCTTCAGTGGTCGCGGAGCAAGCCCCCATGTGAATCACGGCCTCGATCCGGCCTTCCATGTATCTGGTGTTGAGCAATTCCAGGAATTTGTCTTTCTGGATATACCGATGATAGGCCAGCCCGACCAGATTGCGCCATTTGTTCGTGGAAGCAAGATTGTCGACCACGACGATGTCCCTGTATCCCTGCCGGTTCAATTCCCAGACCATGGCGCTGCCGATGAAGCCCGCGCCTCCGGTAATGATGATCATAAATCCCCCTTCAAATCTTCTTCACCCGCACCTAGCCCGAAACCCCTGCCGGGGCAAGATGCCCGGCACCAAGACACCGGGAATTCACGGTGCCCACGACCCGGCCGGTGCAAAAAAAGCCGGGCAACCGGGCCTTGGTTTTTGCGAGGTCTTTGGCTAGAGTGCCTTCTTTTCACCCCATGCTACAGGAGCTCCCCATGCTAGCCATCCTTGACTACAAGGCCGGCAATCTGACCAGTGTCAAGCGCGCACTCGATTATCTCTCCATCCCGTGCACCATCACTGCCGATGCTCAAACCATTGCAGGCTGCCAGGGGCTCATCTTCCCCGGTGTCGGCGCGGCCGGTTCGGCCATGGCCAATCTGCACCAGTCCGGCCTGCGCAACGTCATGGCCCGGGAAATCGCGGCCGGCAAACCGCTGCTGGGCATTTGCCTCGGCTGCCAGATCCTGCTCGAATACAGCCCGGAAAACGACACCCAGACCCTTGGCCTCATCCCAGGACGCTGCGAAATCTTCACCCCGGACCTGACCGAAGAGGATGGCGCGCCCATCAACATTCCGCACATGGGCTGGAACACCGTGAACACCAAAAAGCCCTGTCCGCTCTTCAACGGCATCTCCCCTGAGAGCGAGTTCTATTTCGTGCATAGCTACTACCCGAGCCCGGCTCCGGAATTCGTCATCGCCACGACCTACTACGGCAGGGAGTTCTGCTCCGTGCACGGCCGCGACGGTTTGTGGTCGGCCCAGTTCCACCCGGAAAAAAGCGGACGCCCGGGCCTTAAGATGCTTTCGAACTTTTTCGACTATTGCAGGGAGGCGGCCAATGCTCAGTAAACGCATCATCCCCTGCCTCGACGTCCGGAACGGCAAGCTGACCAAGGGCATAAAATTCGAGGGCAACATCGACATCGGCGACCCCGTTGAGACAGCCCGGCGCTACTACGAGGAAGGCGCGGACGAGATCGTCTTCTACGACATCACCGCCTCCCACGAGGGCCGGGGCATCATGCTCAAGGTCGTGGAGGACGTAGCCTCCCAGATCTTCATCCCCTTCTCCGTGGGCGGCGGCATCTCCACCGTGGCCGACATGCGCGAGGTCCTCCTGGCCGGGGCGGAGAAGATCTCCGTCAACTCGGCGGCGGTCAAGACGCCCCACATCATCTCCGAGGGTGCGGCAGCCTTCGGGTCCCAGTGCATCGTCGTGGGCATGGACGTGCTGCGCGTGCCGAAAAGCGAAGCCATCCCCTCGGGCTACGAGATCGTCATCCACGGCGGCCGCAAGCACATGGGCATCGACGCCCTGTGGTGGGCCAAGGAGGTCGAGCGTCTGGGCGCGGGAGAACTGTGCATCAACTCCATCGACGCCGACGGCACCAAGGACGGCTACGAGCTGACCCTGACTAGACTTATCACGGACAACGTGCGCATCCCGGTCATCGCCTCGGGGGGGGCGGGCAATCCGCAGCACATGGTCGACGCAGTGACCGAAGGCCGCGCTTCGGCCGCACTCATCGCCTCCATCGTGCATTACGGCGAATACACCGTCACCGACCTCAAGAACTACATGGCCGAAAAAGGGGTCAAGGTGCGCCGGATCTGGTAACCCGGAAGAGTGCTCCACAACAAAAAAGCCCCCGCCTTTCAAGCGGGGGCTTTTTTGTTGTGCTCATGTGCTTCTGGCATCCGCCGGAAGCATATCTATCCATTTTCTGCGGTTGAAGCGCGCACACGCTTGGCGATGACCTCAACCAGATCGGCCATTCCGACCGGCTTGGGCAGGTAGTCGTCCATCCCCGCCTGCAGAAAGGACTCGCGATCCCCGCTCATGGCGTGGGCGGTCAGGGCGATGATGGGAATGTCTTTCTTGGGCCCGGACCAGGCGCGAATATTCCTGGTCGCTTCGATGCCGCTCATGACCGGCATCTGCACATCCATGAGAATGCAGTCAAAATCTTCAGCCAGCAGCAAATCCAGAACTTCCTGGCCATTGCGCGCAAGCGCGACCACATGCCCGGCCCGCTCCAGAAGAGTGCGCATGGCAAGCTGGTTGATGGCCTCGTCCTCGGCCAGCAGAATGCGCAATGCCCTTCCGACATCCTCGTCCGGAACTTCCGGAGCAGTCTTTGTAAGAGCGCAATATTCACTGGCTGCACGCAGGGGCAGCGTTACGCGCACGGACGTTCCCGCTCCGGCGGCGCTCTCGACCCCTATTGTTCCATGCATGAGTTCCACCAAGCGGCGAACAATGGTCAGGCCAAGCCCGGCACCTTCATATTTGCGGGTATGGGAACCCTCCACCTGCATGAAGGGCTCAAACACACCGGAAAGCATGTGCTCGGGAATGCCTACGCCCGTATCGACAACGCGCATGCAGATTCCCTCCGACAGGCATGGATCAGGATGCAATGGAGACAATTCAACGGTCACGCCGCCCTGATCCGTATATTTCAAGGCATTGCCGACCAGATTGAAGAGGATCTGACGCACCCGCGCCTCATCGCCGACGAGGTGCGCAGACAGGTCGGGATGAATGACGCAGTCGAGCGCAAGCCCCTTTTCACGCGCGGGGATCGTAAACAGCTCCACGACCGAATCGACCAGTTCGGCTACACTGAACAGAGTCTCAAGGATGCTCATCTTGCCGGCCTCGATCCTGGAGATGTCCAGAATGTCGGCAAGCAGGCGCGTCAGCCGCATGGCTGACGTGATGGAAAGCTCCACATACCGTTCCTGTTCCTCGTCCAGTCTGGTCTGCCGCAAAAGCTGCATCATGCCTTGAATCCCGTTGAGCGGCGTGCGGACTTCATGGCTCATGTTGGCCAGAAACTCGGTCTTGACCCTGTTGGCGGCCTCGGCGGCCTCCTTGGCTTCCAGCAAGGCCGCCTCGGCCAGTTTGCGTTCGGTGATGTCAATTTCGACCCCGTCCCAGACCACCCGATCCGCGGACAGCATGCGCGGAGCAGAGGCCAGATGGCTCCAGCGCACCGTTCCCGACGGCAGGCGAAACCGGACTTCGGCCTGAAATAGCGACCGGGTCGATTCGGCCTTGGCCTCGCGCTCGAACAAGAGCGCCCGATCATCGGGCTCGATCTGCGCGTAGATGAGCGAAGCGTCATCCAGCACCTCCCGCACGCTCACCTCATGCAGAAGCTCAACGCCTGCGCTGACGTAGGAGAATCGCCGTCGCCCGCCGCCCAGATCGGTCTCCATCTGGTATACGAGTCCGCCGGGCAGATTGTCACTAAGCGTACGAAGTCTCTCCTCGCTTTCCCGCAAGGCCTCTTCGGCCTGCTTGCGCGCTGTGATATCGCGATAGATGGACTGGTAGGTCCCATCCGGCATCATCTTGCTGCGCATCTCGACATGAAGTTCGGATCCGTCCACACGCAGGAGAGTGCGTTCCTTTTGCACTATCTCTCCCTTTTCCAGCAGATTGAAGCTCAGCGGCGATTTCGCCAGGCTCTCCGGCTTGAACGGAAGATCGCGGACATGCTTGCCGAGCATATCCTCACGCTTCAGGCCAAGAAGATCGCACATGCATTCGTTGGCGCCGATGATCACGCCTTCATGAGATCCGAGAAGAATCCCGTCCACGGCCAGCTCGACCAGAGTCCGGTACCGGGCTTCGCTCTCGCCGAGAGCCTCCTCGGCACGCTGCCGTTCGCCGAGTTCCAGTTGCATTGCCCACATGGTGTCGGACAGTTGCAAGGCCATCTGATTGAAAGAACGGGTCAGACTTTGAACCTCGGAAAACCGGGAGATCTCATTGATCCTTTCCAGCTCCTCTCCTCCGGCCAATCTTTCGGCGGCGGCACCGAGCCGCGAGATGGGCTTGACGATCCGGCGGGCCAGCAACGCTCCGGTCAGCAGCGCCAATACGAGAACGCCCGGAATCAGGACCATGCTGAAGCGGGCGTTTTCCCCGACCTTTGCCATGAAGTCCTCTTCCGGCACCACGACGACGATAAGCCAGTCAATGCCTAGAGGATCGTGCAGCGCAGATACCGTCAACAGGATTTTCCGGCCCTGGTCAGTAAAATCGAGATGGTGCTCCGCGTTGATCCGGTCAAGCGAGCCAAATTTTGAGGTCAGTGCTTGCATCGCGCCCTGCACCAGAGGATCCCGACTGTGCGCCCCCATGAGGCGTCGGCCCGGATTTCCGCCCCGGCCCGGTATGAAGAGCGGTTCCGTGCCCAAACCGGCGACCAGCAGACCCGAACGCTCCACAATGAACGCCTTTCCGGCATTGCCGATACGGAGTCGCTGCAAAAAAGCGGTGATCTGGGACAAAAAAACGTCCACGGACACCACTCCAAGAATCCGGCCCCGATCGTCGAACACCGGACGGCTGGCAGCGAGGGCCATGTCCTGGCCTGTAAAAAGTACGTAGATATCACTCCAGATCGGCCCCTGCGCCAGCAAGGCCTTGGCATACCATGGACGAGTCCGTGAATCGAAGCTGGTAACGCGGGCCATCTCCTCGCCCTTGTTCCCCCGTGAATCCAGGGGAAATTTGCGAAAAACCCCAGCCTTGAAATCGTCCGTGCGGATGGAATACTTGGAGCCATGCTCCGGATCCCGGCCGCTGTTGGCCAGTCCGCCCTGCTCATTGCCGAAATAGATGCTCGACACGGAAGGAAAAAGCTCCAGCTGATCGGCAAACCGCGCAATCAACAGCCCGGGATCGTCGGCGGGTACGAGGCCGTTTTGCAAGGCCAGCGCGTTACTGCGATTTATTTCGTGGGGCCGGCGAAGAAAGTCCCGCAGATGCAAGGTAATCCGATGGGAAACCTCCTTGCGAAGTTGCAAGGCCACATCCCCGACCGCTTCGCGACTCCCGGTGAATGAAATCCAGCTGACAAAGGCGGTGGAAAAAAGAATGACGCAACCCAGGAGCACAGGGATCGCGGTTCGAAGGGAAATGCCGGCGCTGAAAATTTTCATGCTGACCCCTCACTCCTGCACGACGGGCAAGCATGTCCGGCCAAGGCAAGGGGATTGACGTTCATCCCGGCGCAGGGCGCATGACACTGTTCTCGCAACGTGCTGGGAAGATCGGGATTCATGAAGGGCGTGTATGACAAGAGTTCATGCTCTGGCAAGACGCCCCTCAAGCTTCCGCCTTGAACCGGGCCGGCGCTCGTGGTCCTGTAGCCGCCTCTCGCCCGTGACGGGGGCGCAAAAAAAGGCTGAACACCTTGCGTTCAGCCTTTTTTCGCGAACATCGCCCGGAACCTAGGAACGTACTACCGGCCCCAGCGGCAGCACAGTGCGGCCGTAAACCTCGTTCAGGATCTGCGCGATGGCCGTGTAGAAGGCCGAAAAACCGCACAGGATACCTACGTATCCGCCGATGGTCTTGTAGGCGGCAATGTGGGTCAGGTCGCCGATGGCCAGCAGCCAGAACAGGGCCACCAGGGTGCCAAAGACCACCTGCAGGGCCCGGCTCAGGCGGAAGGTGCCAAGGAACATGCAGAAGGTGAAGAGCCCCCAGAGGGCCAGATAGAGGCCCATGGCCGTCTCGTCGCTCTTCTCTGCCAGTCCCAGGGCCGGCAGGATCCAGATGGCCACCAGGGACAGCCAGAAGGAACCGTAGGCCGTGAACGCTGTCAGGCCGAAGGTGTTGTTCTTTTTGGATTCGAGAAGGCCCGCGAAGATCTGGGCGATGCCGCCGACAAAAATGCCCATGCCCATGATCATCGAATTGACGGGATAAACGCCCGCATTGTGGATGTTCAGCAGGATGGTGGTCAGGCCGAACCCGATGAGGCCCAGGGGAGCCGGGTTTGCGGACGTGTCCTTGATGATGGTTTCCGTTGTCACGAGTATATCCTTGAATCGTTATTTCAAAATGTTGCGTGGCCCAGTCGCCACATTGCGCCCCAACCGCGAAAAGGCGCACCGGGGATGAACCGTGGTGCGCCGTAATTACGTTTCCTGACTCTGGTCTATCAGTCGGCGTTGAACTCGCCGCTCTTCCCGCCGCTCTTGTGCGTAAGCCGGCAATCCGTGATCAGAATGTCACGCTGTACGGCCTTGCACATGTCATAGATGGTCATGGCCGCAACCTGGGCGGCCATCAGCGCCTCCATCTCCACGCCCGTGGGTCCGGTGGTCCGCGCCTCGGCTTCGATCTCTATGGCCAACTCGGAAGCTACTGGCGTAAGCTTCACGTCGACCTTGGAGAGCAGAATCGGATGGCACATGGGGATAAGCTCCCAGGTACGCTTGGCGGCCATTATCCCGGCCACCTTGGCCGTGGTCAGCACGTCACCCTTGGGCAGGGCGTTTCTGGTCAAGAGGTCGAAAGTGCGCGCGTTGAGCAGAACCCTTGTCCGCACAACCGCACGGCGTCTTGTATCCGCCTTGTCGCCCACGTCCACCATGACCACGTTTCCGGCCTCGTCGATATGCGTCAACCTCTCGTCCATGCTCCCCTCCCCAAAAGAAAAGGCCGGAAACATGCGCTTCCGGCCTGCTCGGTTCATGTATGCAGATCAGTCGCCCATGGCTTTCTTGAAGAAATCCTTGACCTTGTTCAGGGGACGGCCCTCTTCGAGCTTGTCGAACTCGCGCAGCAATTCTTCCTGCTTCTTGGTTACCTTGGTCGGGATGCGCACAGAGACCTCCACCAACAGATCGCCCTTCTGGGTGCTGCCCAGATGCGGCAGGCCCATGCCCTTGATGCGCAGAATCTTGCCGGATTGCGTGCCCTTGGGAATTTCCAGAGTCACGGGTTCGTCAAGAGTCGGGACCTCGATCTTGGCGCCAAGTATGGCCTGCACGATGGTGATATCCGCCACGATGACCAGATCCTGGCCACGGCGGGTGAAGATTTTGTCTTCCTCGACATAGATGACCACATACAGATCGCCGTGCGGACCGCCGAAATCACCCGGCTCGCCCTCACCGCGCAGACGCAGGCGGCTGCCGTTGTCCACGCCTCCGGGGATGCGCACCTTGAGGTTCTTGTTGACCTGCACGATGCCCTGACCGCGACATTTGGCGCAGGGATGGGTGACGACCTTGCCTTCGCCCCGACAGACCGGACACGGCACGGAAATGCGGAAAAAGCCCTGGCTTTGGGTCACCTGACCCTGGCCGCGACAATGCTGGCAGGTTTCGGCCGTGTGCCCGGGAGCGGAGCCCGACCCGGAACAATCGGAACAGACTTCCTTCTTGGGGATGTTGAGGTCAACCTCCGTACCCTTGGCCGCATCACGGAATGAAACGGTCAGGTTGTAGCGCAGATCAGCCCCGGCACGCGGACGCCTGCGGCCGCCGGCGGCAGCGCCGAAGCCGAAGAAATCACCAAAGATGTCACCGAAAGCGCTGAACACGTCTTCGGAAGAATGGAAATGATCCCCGAATCCCTGACCATTCATGCCGGCATGCCCGAAACGATCGTACTGGGCGCGCTTGCCCGCGTCACCCAAGACTTCGTATGCTTCCGCGGCTTCCTTGAACTTGTCTTCCGCCTCCGGATTGTCGGGGTTGCGGTCCGGATGGAATTGCAACGCCATCTTGCGGTAGGCACTCTTGATTACGTCCGCCGAGGCGTCGCGGCCTACACCGAGCACTTCGTAATAATCACGCTTGTCAGCCATTATTCATCCTGATCGTCAGCTTCAAAACTCAAGTCCTCGACGCGCTCCACGTCGGGCAGAACCTTTCCTTCGGCAATTTCCCTGAGGGCGGTCACGATCTCCTTGTTCTTACTGGCAACAAGAGGCTCGTATCCTTCATGATATTGCTTGACCCGCTTAATGGCCATCTGCACGATCAGAAATCTGTTGTTGACCTTCTCCAAGCAATCTTCAACGGTAATTCTGGCCATCGCACCTCCGAAAAAATGTATATGAATGTGTGAATAAACGACAAAAAGTCCCGGCCTCCAAAAAGTCGAGTCGGGAATAACATTTCACGCTACGCATAACCCCAGGGCCCTGTCAACACGCAATTCGCAAGCAAGCTCCCGGGGCCCTTTACACGGCCCTCCGCGCTCTGTACTGACCTGCGCTTCAAAGGGGTCATAATACCCGCAGCGGATCTGTCAAATCCTTATGTGCGGACCTGCCCCCACGACACTCCTACCTTTGAGGAAAAACAACATGGCCCAGTGGGGAAGACTCAAATACGCGCAGCAGTTCTGTCTCGGACAGACAGGCAAGATCATGCAGCAGGCGGGCATGGCATGGCCCGGGGCACGCATCGGGCTGGCCGTTTCCGGCGGCATTGACAGCTGGGTGATGCTTCAGGTCATGACCATGCGTCAGCGCATCATTCCCTTTCCCGTCGAACTGTTCGTCATCCACCTCAACCCCGGCTTTGACGGAATGACCCACGCCCCCCTGGCGGAATGGATGCGCGCAAACGGCGTGGCGGGACATCTGGAGACCACGGACTTCGGCCCCAGGGCGCACTCTTCCGAGAACCGCAAGAAATCACCATGCTTCTTCTGCGCATGGCACAGGCGCAAACGCCTCTTTGACATCTGCAGGCAATACAACCTGACCCACCTCGCTCTCGGCCACAACACCGACGATCTGGTCTCCACCTTCTTCATGAACATGCTGAGAACAGGCAAGGTGTACGGACTGGTCCCCAAGGAGAGCTATTTCGGAGGCAGGCTGACCCTCATCCGCCCCCTGCTCCTGCTGGACAAGGCCACCATCACCCAGGCGTGCAGGCAGTGGAAGCTCCCGGTCTGGGAAAACGACTGCCCCTCCAAGGACAAGACCTCCCGCAGCAAGACCCTCAATCAGGCCCTGGCGCTGTGCGAAGGCGACAAGCGCATCCGCACCAACATGTTCAACGCTCTGCGCCGCTGGCAGATGGAGTCCTGGCCCGGCATGATCTGAAATATTCCGGGCCTTGCGCCGGGAGGCATCGCCCCAGACAGAACCCGAGCGCGGACTTTTTCTGGTCCGCGTTTTGCTTCGGCCTCTCCATGGATCTCTTCTCCCTCGACCCCACCGTCGTTCTGACCTTCATCTTTGCGCTGATGCGCATAAGCCTCATTCTTTTCCTGATGCCTTTTTTCGGCGGCGCAGTCCTGCCCGCCACGGTCAAGGCCGCGCTCTGCCTGACCCTCACCCTGGCCCTGTGGCCAAAGCTTCCCCTGGTGGGCGCCCAGATGCCGGGCCACCCCTTTGCGCTGGCGGTCATGCTGGGCGCGGAACTCCTGCTGGGGCTCATCCTGGGGATGGTCATCCGCTTCGTCTTCGCAGCCATCCAGACCGGCGGACAGCTCATCGGCTTCCAGATGGGCTTTGCCATGGTCAATGTGGTGGACCCTGATTCCGGAGTTTCCGAGGCGGTCACGGCCCACTTCATGTACATGGTCAGTTTGCTGACGTTCCTGTCCATCAACGGGCACCTGTATTTGCTGAGCGGATTGATGAAAAGTTTCGAGCTGCTCCCGCCAGGCTCCATTCTCATCACCTCCCGGCTGACGGATCAGATATTCGCCCTGTCGGGTCAGATTTTTGTCCTGGCCATCCAGATCGGAGCGCCGGTCATCGCCGCCATCCTCCTTGTGGATTTGGCCCTGGCCCTGATTTCACGCGCGTCTCCACAGATGAACGTGCTCATTATCGGATTCCCGATCAAGATCAGCGTCGGATTCCTGTTCATGAGCATCATCTTCGAGATCATCAGCCTGCACATGGAGGGCTTTGTGTCCCGCATGCCGATGCTCTTCACCCAAATCATCGGCGCGATGCGCTAGGCAACCATGGCACAGCACGATCCGAGTCGCACCGAAAACGCCACCCCCAAACGACGCAACAAGGCGCGAGGCGAGGGCAATGTACCAAAAAGCCAGGAGCTGCCCAAGCCCCTGACCCTGCTCTTCGGTCTGCTCATGCTGCAACTCTACCTCGGCACCATCCGCACTGAAATCGAAAATCTGATGAAATGGTTCTTCACGGAAGGGTTCGCCTTCGAATTGAACCCCGGATCGATCCATACCCTTTTTCAAACCTGCCTATACAGCATCTCGGTGATGGTCCTGCCGATCATGATCGTAATTGCGGTCGCCGCCTTCATCACTGTCCGGCTGCAGGTCGGAAAACTCTGGGCTCCAAAGGTTTTCAAACCCAAGTTTAAGATGTTCAACGTACTGTCCGGCCTGAAGAAGCTCCTCATCAGCAAGCAGACCTTCGTGCGCCTGGCCAAAAGTATTTTCATGGCGGCAGCTGTGGCCATTGGACCTTACATCGTTCTCAAGCAGGCTTTCGGGGAAGTCATCCCGCTCTTTTACCAGCCGGCAGAAAACATCGCCGCATATGTGCTCAACGCCGGGCAGACCATGTTCTATTACGCGCTCGCTCCCATGATCATAATCGGCATCGCGGATCTCCTCTACACCCGCTGGGACTACGAGGAAAACCTGAAAATGACCAAGAGCGAGGTCAAGGACGAACGCAAGCAGGCCGAGGGCGACCCGGCCATCAAGAGCAAGCAGCGTCAGAAGATGATGGCGGTGATGATGCGACGCATGATGCAGGACGTGCCCAAGGCCGACGTTGTCATCACCAACCCCACCCATCTGGCCATCGCCATCCGCTACAACGCCATGGAAGCCCCGGCACCCATGGTCCTGGCCAAAGGCGCCGGGGCCGTTGCCCAGCGCATCAAGGACATTGCCCGGGAGAACAATGTGCCCATCCGCGAAAACAAGCCCCTGGCACGCGCCTTGTATAAGGTTATCGAAGTCGGAGACACGATTCCAGAAGAATTCTACCAGGCAGTGGCCGCCATCCTGGCCCAGATTTACAAAACCAAACTTCACCCGCGCTGAACCTCAGCGGCAAGGACGTCAAAATAATGGCTACACGCACCGAGGCCATGACCATCAATTACAAACGCTTTACCCGCCAGGGGGACATCCTGCTGGCCGGCGGCGTTGTCATGACCCTCTTTGTCATGCTGGTGCCATTGCCGACCATCATCCTTGACATATTGCTGGCTTTTTCCATTTCCTTCTCCCTGGTCATCCTCATCACCTCGATGTTCATGACCTCGCCTCTGGAATTCTCGATATTTCCGTCGGTTCTGCTCGTGACCACGCTCCTGCGCCTTGCCCTCAATGTGGCCTCGACCAGGCTCATCCTGCTCCATGGAGACACTGGCACCTCGGCGGCAGGCAAGGTCATCGAAGCTTTTGGACAATTCGTGGTCGGAGGCAATTTTGCCATCGGCGCAGTCATCTTCCTGATCCTCTTCATCCTGAACAAGACCGTCATCGTCGCCGGTACAACCCGCATCGCCGAGGTCGCGGCCCGCTTCACCCTGGACGCTATGCCCGGCAAGCAGATGGCCATCGAGGCCGACCTGAACGCCGGACTCATCGACGAGCAGCAGGCCATCAAGCAGCGCGAAAACCTGCGCCGGGAAGCGGACTTCTACGGAGCCATGGACGGCGCAGGCAAGTTCGTCTCCGGAGACGTCAACGCGGGCATGTTCATCACCTTCATCAATATCGTGGGCGGCATCTTCATCGGCGTGCTGCAAAAAGACATGAGCTGGATGGATGCGGCCCAGACCTTTTCCCTGTTGACTATCGGCGACGGCCTGGTCTCCACCATCCCTTCGCTGATCACCTCCACCGCGGCCGGCCTCATTGTCAGCCGGGCTGCGGCCGAAGCGCGCATGGGCGAAGAATTCATCGGTCAGCTGACCAACCATCCCAAAGCTCTCAGGCTGGTCTCCGGCGTACTCCTGCTCTTCGCCATTGTCCCGGGCATGCCTACTGTGGCCTTTATGACCCTCTCCCTGGTCCTCTTCATGGTGGCCCTGTTCGCCGACCGCATCAAGGCCGAAAACAAGCTGCCGGAGACCGATAAAAAGAAAAAAGGCGGCACGCCAGACAGTCCGGAAGAAGTGCAGGCCCTGCTGCCGCTCGACATCATGGAACTGGAGGTGGGCTACGGCCTTATCCCGCTGGTGGACGAAGACCAGAACGGCAATCTTCTGGCCCGCATTCGCTCCATTCGCCGCCAGTTCGCTCTCGACATGGGCGTCATCGTACCGTCCCTGCATCTGCGCGACAACCTGCAGCTCAAGCCCGGCGAATACGTGGTCCAGATCAAGGGCAACCGGGTGGCTTCGGCGGAAATCATGATAGACCATTTCCTGGCCATGGATCCCGGCGATGCGCGGCACGCCATCAAGGGCATCGAGACCCTGGAGCCGGCCTTCAACCTCCCGGCGCTGTGGATTCCCGACGCCAAAAAGGACGAGGCCGTCATGGCCGGGTACACGGTGGTGGATCCGTCCACGGTCATCGCCACGCACCTGACCGAGGTCTTCAAGCAGAACCTGCACGAATTCCTGGGCCGCCAGGAAGTCCAGGCCCTGCTGGACAACCTGTCCCAGCGTGCGCCCAAGGTTGTGGAAGAGCTGGTGCCGGGCGTCCTGTCACTGGGCGTTCTGCAGAAGGTCTTGCAGAACCTGGTCCGCGAGAATGTCTCCATCCGCGACCTCCTGTCCATCGTGGAATGCCTGGCCGACTACGGCCACTCCGTGAAGGATGCCGACCAGTTGACGGAGTTCGTACGCCAGCGCCTGTCCCGCACCATCATCAAGCCGTACCTGGGGACGGGCAACCTGCTGCCTATCATCTCCCTGTCACCGACAATCGAGAACACGTTCCAGGACAGCATCAAACGCACGGACAACGGCTCCTATCTGGCCATGGAACCGGGACTTGCGCACAAGATCATCCAGGCCATCAACAAGGCGGCGGAAAAAGGCATTGTGGCCGAGGGACAGCCCGTGCTGTTGACCTCCCCGCTCATCCGCCAGCACCTCTCCCAGCTTCTGGCCCGTTTTTTGCCAACCATGCCTGTCATCTCGCAGGCGGAAATACCGGCGGACATCAGACTCGAATCCGTAGCCATGGTGGAAATCTAAGATGCAGGTCAAAACATTCAGCGGAAGAAGCACCTCGGAAATCATGGCCCGGATCAAGAGCGAACTTGGTCCCGATGCCATCATCCTGAGCAACCAGAAGCAGACCCGCAAAGGTGTCACCTGCTACGAGATCATGGCGGCCCTTGACATGCCGCAGGAGCTGGCTGCATCGGCAGAGCCCGCCATGCCCCTGGCCCAGAACGACGCCAGCTGCCTGCGCGAGGAATGGTCCAGGCTGCGTAAACAGCTCATGGCCGTTTTAAAGCCGCAGATGGACATGCAGCTCTTGACTCCACGCCAGCAACTGGTTTTCGAGTATCTGGAGCGCGAAGGAGTGAAGGAGGATGTGCTGATCGACCTGTGGGAAAAATTCCGCCACGCCCCCGATGCACCCACATTGTCCGTCATGAATGGACTGGTCAGTCTCAGTCCATGGTTCGACACGGACTGGGCGCACAAGTTCCACCTGCTGACCGGCCCCTTCGGCAGCGGCAAGACCAGCACCACGCTGCGTCTGGCCCTGTCCCTGAAAAAAATGCGCCCCAAGGCGCGCATCCTGGTGGTCAACGCCGATCGCTCCCAGGGCAAGGGAAGGCTCTACCTGCGCCATTACACGGAACTCTCGGGCCTGTCCTACAGGGAGCTTGACAACTCCTCCCATTGGGAAAGCCTGGAACGTGACGCCAGATCTCATGACCTGGTCCTGCTCGACCTGCCGGGACTGCCCGCCCATCAGCAACTTGACTCCTGGCTGCATGAGGTCTCCGGAGGGAAGCTTCCGGCCTGCCATGTGCACCTTGTTCTCAGCCCACTTTTCGCCCCCCCGCAGATGGATGCGTTCGTATCCAGGTTCCACTCAGCCTCCGCTGCCAGCATTATCTGGACGAAGCTTGATGAAGCCTGTAATTATGGAGAAATAATTAATCAGGCCAACAATACCGGCCTACCGATTTCCCTTTTTTCCATGGGGCCGGATCTGAAAAACTCCCTGGCCCAGCCCAAGGATCAGGATGTCTGGAAACTTCTGCTGCGGCACGAACTGCCTCAAGCAACCAACTAAACTTTTTTTATCCCGGACACAGCATGAGCTCCTCTCTCCCCATTGTACTCTCGGTCACCTCCGGCAAGGGAGGCGTCGGCAAAACGAACGTTTCCGTCAATCTCGCCCTGTGCCTGAGCAAACTTGGCAAACGATGCGTCATCCTTGACGCGGACCTCGGGCTGGCCAACGTGGATGTCGTGCTGGGCCTGACTCCGGAGCGAAACCTCTTCCACGTGTTCCACGAGGGAGTGTCCCTGGGCGACATCCTCTGTCCAACTGAATACGGATTCTCAATCCTGCCGGCGGCCAGCGGAGTCAGCGAAATGCTGTCCCTGTCCACGGGGCAAAAACTCGAACTCCTTGAAGCCATGGATGTGCTGGAGGACAGCATCGACTTCCTGATTGTGGACACCGGCGCGGGCATCAACGACAATGTGCTCTATTTCAACCTTGCGGCCCAGGAACGCCTGGTGGTCGTCACCCCGGAGCCGACCTCCCTCACCGACGCGTACGCCCTCATCAAGGTCTTGAAACTCAGGCATGGCGTGGACAAGTTCCATATCGCGGTAAACATGGCCAAGAATGAAAAATCGGCCAAGGACATCTTCGCCAAGCTGTACAATGCTTGCGACCATTTCCTGACCGGCGTCTCCCTGAATTTCGTCGGAGCCATCCCGCAGGACAAGGCCGTGCGCCAGGCCGTCATCGAGCAACAGCCCTTCTGCAGCCTGAGCCCCGACGCCGAAGCCTCCCTGGCGGTGCAGCGCATCGCCCGCAACTTGTTGCAATGGACACCGCAGGATCATCTCGATGGGAACATCAAGTTCTTCTGGAAGAAGCTCCTCTTTGCGGAATAAACCCGCAGAACCTGTCTGGGCCGTTCTGGAACAGACTGGGATCACCTTCGCGTCCTTGAGTCCTGCGGACAAGGATTGCATAGCTCGCGGCTTCGCCCCCCGCATCAAGATCATTGCCCTGCATCTCAAAGCCAAGCTCCCCGCCCATATCGAACTTTCCGACCTCATCAGCGCAGGCACGCTGGGCCTCATGGAGGCGCTGGGCAAATTCCAGCCGGAGCTGAACATCCGCTTCGAAACATTCGCCGACAGTCGCATTCGCGGAGCCATGCTGGATGAGTTGCGGCGCATGGACTGGTATTCCAGGGGGCTTCGCCAGCGCATCAAAAAGCTCGAACAGGTCATCAGAGGCTTTGAACAGGAAAATGGGCACTCCCCTTCACGCAGCGAACTTTTGGAACTCACCGGGCAGGACCGCCATGAACTGGAGGCGACGCTGGAGGCGGTCAACTCCCAGATCATCCTCAGCCTCGATGCGATCCAGGACCAATGGAACCAGCCCGGGGATGGATGCAATCACCGCGAGCCCTTTGCCGCTGTGGCCTTCCACGATATCATTGACAAGCTCGGACATCTCATCGATAGACTCAATGAACGGGAAAGGCTGGTCTTAAGTTTGTATTACACTGAAGAACTCAATATGAAAGAGGTGGCTCTGGCCCTCGACATTACCGAAGGGCGGGTCTCTCAGCTGCACTCCCAGGCGCTTGGAAAGCTCAAGAAAATGTTTGTGCGCGAATACGGCGATATCAACTGATCACACATTTTTGATTAATTTCTCGAAAAGCTCATGTGGAGGGATACATGGCGGTCAATACGAACATGCGGGTGCTCATTGTTGATGATTTTTCGACCATGCGACGGATCATCAAGAATATTCTTCGTCAGCTCGGCTTCAACAACATCGTCGAGGCTGACGACGGTACAGCGGCCTGGGAAGTCCTGACCAAGGACCAGATTGATTTCATAATCTCCGACTGGAACATGCCGCAGATGACCGGAATTGAACTCCTGCGGAAAGTCCGCGCCAGTGAAGAATTTGGCGACCTGCCCTTCCTCATGGTCATGGCGGAAGCCCAGCAGGAAAACATCATCGAGGCAGTGCAGGCCAAAGTTTCCAACTATATCGTCAAGCCCTTCACCGCGGAGACCCTGGGGCAAAAAATCAATAAGATCTTCGAATAACAACCACTCTGGCCGGTACACTCGTGTTGCCGGCCAGCTCAGGTCCCATGATCCTGCTCATCCTTCTCGCCCAGATTTCCCCTGAAGGCGACAAAAACGTCGCCCTGGATGATGAACGCCTGCAGGACAGCGTTCCCAAGGGACTGCAGAAAGTTGAGCTCGATCTGGATGACGCCCTTTTCCTTGAATTCGAGGAAAAGGAGGAAGAAGCCGAAGCCACCCCTCTCGAATCCCTGCCCGAACCCGAAGAGGCGGTCCCGCCTTCGGAACAGATCGAAGCACCAGCCAAGAAAAAACGAAAAAAAATATGGATCCTCGGAATTGCCGCAGGTCTGTGCCTGCTGCTTGGCGCCGGCGGCTCCTACTATTTCATGAAATCCGGCCCACCAGCTCTCGAAGATCAGACTGCAACGGGCCACGAAAGCGCCCCTGAGCAGCAAGCGGACCAAGGTTCGGCTCCGGTTGAAGGGTCTTCTCCCGAAAGCGCCAAGACCCCGCCACCGGAACAAATCGAAGCCTACTCCCTCGAACAATTTCAAATCGAATACAATCAGGACGGCAAGATCCGTTTCCTGACGTGCCGCTTTTCAATACCGGACACGAACGAAATCATGCGGGCTGAAATCCAGGCCAAAAAGCTGTTCATCCGCGATGGAATATACAGGTATCTCAAAAACTCGCCCCTTTTATTGCTGGATACTTCGCAAGAGTCCGAAAAATTGAAGACGGATCTGGCAACAGTCATCAATCACATTTTGAAAAGCGGCCAAGTCTCCGAAATTCTTCTGGAAGAATATGTGGTGAAATAAATGGTGGACAACCTCAATCTTTCAACACTCATCAGTCAAATACCCGAGGCGCAAAAAATCCATCATACGCAGATCGCGCACCCGGAGGCTCAGCAGGCGTTGGCAAAAGAATTGGTTCAGCGACGCCAGCGTCGGGAAAAGGACCAAGTGGCCAAAGGCGAGGCCAGCTCCACCGAAACAGAGGTCGATCCCGAGGGACACAACGAGCCGGCTCCAGAACAGTACACAAGCGAACGGAAAGCGCATCGCCGTGAACCCGAATTCGAATCAGATCAGGGGCACCTGATAGACACGCAGGTATAGATGAATCCTCATATTTCGAACTGGATCCTCACCGCATCAACCTTGATGGAGATTCTGCTCATCGTTCTCGCCTTTTTTTTCTATGGCAAGCTCAAGAAATCCGAACTTCTTGTGCGCTCGCTGCAGGACAGACAAGAGGAATTCCTGCAAAAACTGGACATGAACGCCCGCCTCGAGAACGAAATCATAGGCACATTCACCAAGCGTCAGGAAGAACTGACCGCCCTTGAAGAGAAGCTGCACTACCGCGCCCTTGAAATGAGACGCCTGCTCGAACAGGCCGAAAATTTCACAAAATCTCCCCAGTTCCTACGCCAGACAATTTTGAGTGGTTTCAAACGTGGGCAGTCGGCCGAAGCTCTGGCGCAGGCCACGGGACTGAGCGTGGATGAAGTGGAGCTCATCCTTGACCAACCCAAAATTTGAAGCCAGATAGCCTTGCCTGCCTCATGGACCGCCTTCGCGCAATTTGATGTCTTTCCGCCCATTTCGATGCGGTGCGTGAGCAGGCCCGTTTCCATTCATAGCTTTTAGGCTGCTGGCCCAGTCGCTAAAATCCGAGCATATTTACCACATGAAAAACGATCTGTTCCCCATAACTCCCGACAAACCTTGGCTCGCACCCCTTGCCGGATATTCCGACCTCCCCTTTCGCCTCCTGTGTCATGAATATGGATGCAGCGCAGCCGTGACAGAAATGGTCAGCGCCAAGGGCCTGATCTACAACAGCCCGGGCACCAAGGAGCTTCTGCAAACCTGCGAGGAGGATACTCCTCTTGTGGTACAGCTTTTCGGTTCGGAAGAACCGTTTCTTGTCCAGTCCATCGAACGCCTGCGGGAAGCGGGATTTCGTTATTTTGACCTGAACTGCGGGTGTCCGGTTCGCAAAGTCGTAAAAACAGGCAGCGGAGCAGCTCTGCTCAAAGAACCAGATAAACTCCTTTGCCTTGCCAAATCAATGATCGACGCGGTGGAGCCTGGGTGTATGGGTTTTAAGATTCGTCTGGGGTGGTATGTCGGGCAACCCGTCTTCCTGAAGGTGGCTGCCAAACTCGAAGAATTGGGCGCTGGTTGGGTGACCATGCATCCGCGCTTCGGCGCACAAGGCTTTACCGGACATGCAGACTGGTCCCAGCTAAAAACGCTGAAAGAAAACGTGAGCCTGCCAGTCATCGCCAGTGGGGATCTCTTTCTGGCGAAAGACGCCTTGCAATGCGTCGAACAAACCGGAGTGGACAGTATCATGTTTGCGCGCGGGGCGCTTAACGATCCATCAATTTTCAAACAATATTTGCAGTTGCGATGCAAAGAGGAACCGGGTGCAAATTCATGGCAGCATATGGTGGCCATGGTCAGAAGACTCAGCGAACTCTATCCGCAACACGGCATGGAAAAGCTCGGACTCCTCAAAATGCGCACCCTGGTACCCAGATTCCTGAAAGGCTTGCCCGGAGCGCGCGCAATTCGTCGCGACATCGTGTTCTGCAAGTCGTGGGACGATGTGTTCACGATTTTAGGGGCTGGCAAAACTGAATCCGGAGAGATTTGAAATGAAACTTATCATCGCGGAAACGGCGGGCTTTTGCATGGGAGTCGATATGGCATTGCACAAACTGGACAATGCCGTTGCCCTCCCGCCCCAAGATGCAAGCATCTACACGCTGGGGCCCATCATCCACAATCCGCAGGTACTCGCCAGATACAAAGACATGGGGGTTCTGCAGACAGATGGTTCAAAGCCCTTGAACGCTGGAGATGTCGTGGTCATTCGAGCTCACGGTATCCCAAGGCACGTTCAGGCTAAACTGGAAACCCATAACGTCACTGTCGTTGACGCAACCTGTCCCAAAGTCAAAAAAGCACAGATCCTCATCCAACGACAAGCCGACCAGAACAAGCATCTGCTTCTCTTCGGGGAACGAGATCACCCCGAAGTGCAAGGGCTTGTGAGCTATGCCGCAAGACACAGCGTATTTGAGAGTCTTGAAGAATTGCAGGCGCACCGAATTGACTCCGCACAGACCTATTTTCTGGCAGCGCAGACCACGCAGGACAGGGAATCCTTCAACGCCGTGCGCGAATATTTGACTAGGTTTGTCGATGCCAACATGACCATTCTCGACACGATCTGCATGGCAACCAAGGACAGGCAGGAAGAAGTGCGCGAACTGTCCAGCAAGGTTCAGGCAATGGTCATCGTTGGAGGAAAAAACAGTGGAAACACCAGAAGATTGGCTCAAATAGCGCAGGAATCAGGAATATTCTCAGTCCATGTCGAAACGGCGAAAGAACTTCCCCTGCATGACCTTGCCGCGTTTGAACGTATCGGTTTGACGGCAGGAGCATCGACACCCGCCTGGATCATTGAAGATGTAGCACAAACGCTTCGCAGGGCTTTTCCTGTCGGGAACAAGGAATAGAAGGCGTTCTGCGGCGCTTAACAGTTGTGTGCGTCAAGTTCTGCAAGTTCTTCCACGGCAAACGGGTAAGTTCAAGCAGCTGGCGACCGAGAATGGGCCTACTCAGAGCTCGTCGGAGGTCGCCAGATGCGTTTTCCATTAAGCAACCAGCGCCATCAAAGCCTTCTTTTTCATCTCGGTCAGCAGGCTCATATCCAGATATCTGTTTGCCTCGATCCAGTTCTCATGAGTCTCGACCGCAAGGGCTCTGATCAAACGTAGACAGCTTTCTTCATTGGGAAATATCCTGACGACCAAGGTTCGGCGTTTGATCTCTTCATTGAGCCGTTCCAGCATGTTGGTCGACTTCAAATGCTTATGGTGTCCGAAGGGCAACTTGTAGAAGGACAAGGTTTCCTCGATATTGTCTTCCACCCATGAGCACAGCTTGGGATATTTCTCCTGCCACCTTAGAAGCCAAGCGGCCATGTCCTTGCGGGCTTCGGCCAGGTCCCGCCGGTCGTAGATCCACCGCAGCTCTCGCAGACAGTCATCATCTGCCTTGCGCGGCAAATGATCGAGGGCATTGCGCAGGAAGTGGACGTAGCAGCGTTGCCAAACCGCCTCGGGCAATGCTTCTCTCAGCGCCTTCTTCAGCCCGGCATGATCGTCGCTGACCGCCATTTCCACCCCTTTGAGCCCGCGCTGCTTCAGGCCCAGAATGAAATCCTTCCATGAACTTGCGCTTTCACGGTTGGCCAGTTCCACTGCCAAAACTTGTCGGCGTCCTTCCCAGTCGATGCCAATGGCGATCATCACAGCCCTGCTGCGTATTGCGCCGCAATCACGTACTTTTTCGTAGCGTGCATCGAGAATCAGATAGGGATAGGCTTCCTCCAGAGTCCGGCTGGCGAACTGGGCTAGCTGATCGTCCAGACGCTCCACGATGGCGCTGATGGAGCTGGCCGAGAAGGAGTGTCCACAGAGTTCTTCAGTGATTTGTTTGACCTTCCGGGTGGACACGCCCTGGATGTACATCTCCGCCAGTGCTGAGACCAACGCCTTCTCGCTGCGCTGATAGCGTTCAAATATCTGGGTAGAAAACTGCCCCTGTCGGTCCTGCGGAACTCGGAGTTCGAGTTTGCCGACGCGGGTGATCAGCGTGCGGCCATAATATCCGCTGCGATAGCCCAGACGGCCATCTGTGCGCTCTCCCTTGGTCGCTCCAAGGGCGGCATCCATCTCGGCTTCCAGCGTTTGTTGGACGACCGTGCGGACAAGCTCCTTCAAAACATCCTGATCGCCTTCAAGAAGCCCTTTTAGTTCGGACGCCGATACGGTAGAATTCTTCCTGACCATGGCATACTCCTCCGGGAGTTGTGGTTTGGTGGTACAACCCACATATGCCATGGTCTTTCTTTTTGCTGAAGATCCCGCACACTACCCGCTTAACTGACAAAAAGGATATACAAGTTAAAACCGAACCAGCCTAAATAGAAGTGGCCCCAGAAATTTGCACAAGCCTTTAGGTGGGAACTCTGCTAGTCCCGACCCCTTCAAACGCAAATGATTAGGGAGCAGAGAATGACGAAGA
>PHBE01000023.1 GCA_002841885.1 Deltaproteobacteria bacterium HGW-Deltaproteobacteria-18 | reverse complement strand
CTGATCAACCCGATCGCCATGGAAAAGGGTCTTCGCTTCGCAATCCGCGAAGGTGGACGTACCGTTGGCGCTGGTGTTGTTTCCGAAATCGTGGAGTAATGAGGCAAGGTCATCATGAATAGTGACAAAATTCGCATAAAATTGAGAGCGTACGACTACCGCATTTTGGATAAGGCTGTAGCTGAGATTGTCGATTCCGCACGTAATACCGGTGCATCCATTGCCGGCCCCATTCCGTTGCCGACACGTATCCACAAGCAGACGGTTCAGAAGTCTGTGCATGTGGACAAGAAATCTCGGGAACAGTTTGAAATGCGTGTACACAAACGCCTTTTGGACATTCTTGAACCCACCCAACAGACGGTTGATGCTCTGGGTAAGCTGAATCTTCCCGCTGGCGTTGATGTAGAAATCAAGCTGTAGGGATAACGAGAGGCTATCATGAAAAAGACTTTGGGAATCGTTGGGCGCAAGATCGGTATGACCAGAATCTACGGAGCTGACGGAAACGTCATCCCCGTTACGGTCATTCAGGCCGGTCCTTGCCCAGTAATTGAAAAAAAGGTCAGCGAAAAAGACGGTTACACCGCTTTACAGGTTGGTTTTGAAGAAGTGGCAGCACATCGACTGACCAAACCCGAGCAGGGCCATCAGCAAAAGGCAAATTGTGGCTTTTACAAAATGCTGAAGGAAATCCGTCTTGGCAGCGTTGATGAATATGAAATCGGTCAGAAGCTGACCGTAGAAATGTTCACTCCCGGCGAAAAAATTCGCGTTACCGGTACCTCCAAGGGCCGCGGGTTCGCAGGTGTCATCCGCCGTTGGAATTTTGGCGGCGCTCCTGCCTCACACGGACACGAACAGGTCCACAGAAAGCCCGGCTCGATCGGCCAGTGCGCATGGCCGAGCAAGGTTTTCAAGGGAAAGAAAATGCCGGGTCAGCTTGGAAACAAGACCGCCACGATGCTCAATCTCGAGATTGTGGACGTCCGCCCGGAAGAAAATGTCGTGCTTGTACGCGGCCAAGTTCCAGGACCCAAGCAGGGGATCGTCGTCCTCAGCAAGATGAAGTAAAGGGGTATAGATAATGGCAAACGCGAAAGTATACGATCAAAACAGGAAGGAAGTCGGCGAGATTTCCCTGGCTGATGATATCTTCCAGGTCGAAGTCAGACCCGAAGTGCTTCATCTGGCTGTGAAGTCTCATTTGGCGAAGCTTCGCTCCGGAACCGTCGGTGTTAAAACCCGCGGTCTGGTGCGGGGTGGTGGCAAAAAACCATGGCGCCAGAAGGGCACCGGTCGTGCCCGTGCCGGATCCAGTCGCTCCCCTCTCTGGAGAAGCGGCGCAGTGATTCACGGACCTCAGGCCCGTGATTACAGTTTCAAGATCAACAAGCAGATCCGCAAGCTTGCTCTGAAGATGGCCATCTCCTCGCGGTTTACCTCCGAGAACATGCTTGTTGTCAACAAGCTCCAGTTCGACGAGATCAAGACCAAGAACTTTGTGGCCTGCAAGGATACCCTTGGGTTGAAAAAAGCCTTGATTGTTGTTGCTGAAAAAGATACCAACCTTGCTCTTTCGGCCAGGAACGTTCCTGGTATTCTCGTGTTGGATCCGCAGTCGATCAATGTTTACGAAATCCTCAAGTATCCCCAGATGGTCCTGGACCAGGGTGCTGTTTTGGCCCTGCAGGAGAGGTTGAAATAATGGAAAGCACGCAAGTATTACTCAGGCCGTTGATTTCTGAAAAATCCACGGGCCTCAAGGAACTTGGAAACCAAGTTGCTTTTTTTGTTCATTCTGCCGCGAACAAAATCGATGTGCAGCGTGCAGTGGAGAACGTATTCAACGTGAAAGTCACCGCCGTGAACATTGTCAATTACCGCCCGCGTACTAGAAAGAAGTTCGGTCGCGTGGTTGGCAAGATCAGCGGATACAAGAAAGCGTACGTATCTCTTGCCGCCGGCGAAAAGATTGATTTCTTTGAAGGGGTGTAATCATGGCAATTCGAAAGCTTAAACCCACATCTGCCGGACGCAGGTCGCAGACGGTTCTCACGTTTGATGAGATCACGTGCACAACTCCTGAAAAGTCCCTGACCAAGGGTTTGAATAAAAAAAGCGGTCGCAATAATAACGGCCGTGTAACCATGCGCCGCCGTGGCGGTGGAAACAAGTCTTTGTATCGCCTGATTGATTTTAAGCGTAACAAAATTGATGTTCCGGCCAAGGTTGCCACCATCGAGTACGATCCGAACAGAAGTGCGCGCATCGCTCTGCTGCATTATGCCGATGGCGATAAGCGTTACATAATCTGTCCGCTTGGACTCAATGTCGGCGATCAGATTCTAGCCGGCGACAAAGCTGACATCAAGCCGGGCAATGCCTTGGCTTTGGCTCGTATCCCCCTTGGCACCCTGGTGCACAACATTGAGCTGTACCCCGGTCGCGGAGGCCAGCTGGCCCGCTCCGCCGGAGCTTATGCTCAGGTTATCGCCAAGGAAGACAAGTACGCTCTGCTCAGATTGCCGTCGGGTGAAGTTCGCAAGGTTTTGGCCGTGAACATCGCGACCGTCGGTCAGGTCGGCAATATCGAGCATGAGAATGTCTCTATCGGTAAGGCCGGACGTAACCGCTGGTTGGGCAAGCGTCCTAAGGTTCGTGGCGTAGCGATGAACCCTGTCGATCACCCGTTGGGTGGTGGCGAGGGCAGAAGCTCTGGTGGACGTCATCCCGTTACCCCTTGGGGTAAGCCTACAAAGGGATACAAGACCCGTTCGCCGAAGAAGCCTTCGTCCAAGTTAATCGTAAAACGCCGTGGAAGTAAGTAGGAGTTTCTATGCCTAGGTCTCTGAAAAAAGGCCCTTTCGTGGATGGCCATCTGCTTAACAAGGTGGAAAAATCCCACGCTGATAGAAGCCGTCAGGTGATCAAGACTTGGTCTCGCCGGTCTACGATTTTACCCGAGATGGTCGGACTTACCTTTGCAGTTCATAATGGAAAGAAATTTATCCCGGTGTTTGTCTCTGAGAATATGGTCGGACACAAACTTGGTGAATTTGCACCCACCAGGACTTATTTTGGCCACGCTGCTGATAAGAAGAAGAAATAGACAGGAAGTTTCAAATGGAAACAAGATCAGTTGCCAAGTTTATACGCGTTTCCCCGCAGAAAGCCAGGTTGGTCGCACGTAACGTGACCGGTAAACACGTGGAAGATGCGTTGAATGTCCTGAAATTCACCCCCAAGAAAGCTGCCCGTCTGATTGAGAAGGTTCTGACGACTGCAATTGCCAACGCTGAACACAACTCCAAGCTCAACGTCGACAACCTCTATGTGAAGGAAGTTCGCATCGATGGCGGCCCGAGCTGGAAGCGGATTCAATCGAGGGCAATGGGCCGGGCTTACAGAATTATCAAGCGCAGCAGCCACATTACTGTGGTTGTCGATGAACTCTAGGAGGGCAGTGCTTTGGGTCATAAAGTTCATCCTTACGGATTCCGTCTGGGATACAATAAAAACTGGAAGTCCCGTTGGTTTAGCGACAAGAAATATGCTGAGTATGTTTTCGAAGACAGTAAGCTTCGGAAGTATGTAAAAGAAAAGCTGTTTCACGCCGGTATTTCCAAGATTGAAATCGAGAGAGCTGCCGACAAGGTTCGTTTGATTCTTTTCACTGCACGCCCCGGTATTGTTATCGGACGAAAGGGCGTTGAAATTGAAAAGCTGCGGGCTGAACTCAAAGGCAAGTTTGCTCGTGAGTTTGTGATAGAGGTTAACGAAATTCGCCGCCCGGAAACAGATGCACAGCTCGTTGCGGAATCAATTGCGCAGCAGCTCGAGCGCCGGGTAGCTTTTCGTCGAGCCATCAAGAAGACCCTGGGCATGGCCCAGAAGTTCGGTGCACTCGGGATCAAGGTCCAGTGTGGCGGACGTCTTGGTGGAGCGGAAATCGCTCGTACAGAATGGGCGAGAGAGGGTCGCGTACCTTTGCATACCCTGCGTGCCGACATCGACTACGGTGTTGCGCTTGCCAAAACCACTTACGGTATCATTGGCGTAAAGGTTTGGGTGTTCAAGGGTGAGATCCTGAGTGAGGTAGATAGCTGATGCTGAGTCCTAAAAAGGTCAAATTTCGGAAGCAGCAGAAGGGTCGTATACGCGGTCTTGCAGGACGCGCGACCACGGTTGCTTTTGGTGAAATCGGTTTGAAGGCTATGGAATGCGGAAAACTCACGAGTCAGCAAATTGAAGCCGCCCGTATCGCGATGATGCGGCACATTAAAAGAGGCGGTAAGGTTTTCATTCGTATTTTTCCCGACAAGACGATTACGGCCAAACCCTTGGAAGTTCGTCAGGGTAAAGGCAAGGGCTCGCCAGTCGGATGGTGCGCACCAGTTCAGAGAGGTCGCATCCTTTATGAAATCAAGGGTGTCGACGTGGAGCTGGCTAAAGAAGCATTGCAGAGAGCTGCCTACAAGCTGCCTATAAAGACTACCATAGTCGAAAAGGAGTAAGACAGGATGAATGCTCAACAATTACGGGAATTGGGTCCTGAGAAGCTCCAGGTCAAACTTGGTGAATTTCGTAAGGAATTGATGAATCTTCGTTTTCAGCATGCAACCGCGCAGCTTGAAAATAGTCAGAGAATACCGCTTGTTAAGAAATCCATAGCTCGGATTTTGACGATTTTGAAAGCGAAGGACATGGAGACAGGTGATGAGTAACAGCGGAAAGACATCAAACAAGAGAACTCTTGTTGGCTTCGTAGTGAGCGATAAGAACGACAAGACCATTGTCGTGCGTGTCGAAACACTGGTCAAACATCCTGTTCTTAAAAAATATATCCGCCGCAGAAAGAAATTCATGGCTCATGACCCCAACAATGAATGTCACATTGGGGATAAAGTTCAGATCGTCGAGTCCCGTCCTTTAAGTGCGCGGAAAAACTGGCATCTGATGAAAATCATTGAAAGAGCTTTGTAGGGGATTGTAAAATGATTCAAATGCAGACGACTTTGGATGTCGCAGACAATTCCGGAGCCAAGAAGGTTGCCTGCATCAAGGTGCTGGGCGGAAGCAAGAGGCGTTATGCTCGTGTTGGCGACATCATCATGGTGTCAGTCAAAGAAGCGATTCCTCATGGAAAAGTCAAAAAGGGCGATGTTCTCCAGGCAGTAGTTGTAAGAACAACAAAAGAGATCGGCCGTCCTGATGGAACTTTTATCCGCTTCGACAATAATTCAGCTGTTATGCTGAATAAAAACCTTGAGCCGATGGGCACTCGTATTTTTGGGCCTGTTGCACGTGAATTGCGGGCAAAGAACTTTATGAAGATTGTATCTTTAGCCCCAGAGGTGTTGTAATCTATGTCTACTCATGTCTGGAAAATTCACAAAGATGACAATGTGATGATTCTTGTCGGAAAAGACAAAGGTAAGATCGGCAAGATTGTCAAAATTCTTCGCAGCAAAAAGCAGGTTATTGTCGAGAAGGCTAATATGGTGAAAAAACACACCAAGCCCAATCCTTATAACAACCAGCCTGGCGGAATAGTTGAGAAGGAAATGCCTGTGAACGTCTCTAACGTTCAGCTGGTGTGCAATGCTTGCTCAAAGCCGACAAGAGTGGGTTATAAGTTTACCGACGATAACAAGAAAGTTCGTTATTGCAAAAAATGCAATGAAACGATCAGTTAAGGTGCAGCAATGAGTAGTCTCGAAAAGATCTACAAAGATAAAGTCGCTCCTGAACTCTCGAAGGAATTCAACTACACGTCAGTGATGCAGATTCCTTCGATTAAATGTGTCTCATTGAACATGGGGCTGGGTGAAGGTAGCCAGAATAACAAAATCATACAGGATTCTGTACGCGATTTGTCTCTGATTGCTGGTCAGCGGGCCGTTGTAACTCGGGCAAAGAAATCCATCGCTGCTTTTAAGCTGCGTGAGGGTATGCCTGTAGGCTGCCGGGTATCGCTTCGAGGAGACAGGATGTGGGCTTTTTTGGAGAAGCTTCTGACGATAGCGCTTCCCAGAGTCCGCGACTTCCGGGGCGTACCGGACAGAGGTTTTGATGGCCGCGGAAATTATACCCTTGGCATAAAGGAACATACTATCTTTCCCGAAATCGAGATCGATAGGATTGAAAAAGCAGTGGGTATGAATATTTCTGTTATAACTACTGCCCAGACTGACAAAGAAGGCAAGATGCTTTTGAAGCTTCTTGGAATGCCCTTCAAGAAGTAAGGAGGAGTGTAACTTGACTCGCACATCTTTGATGGTCAAGGCTCAGCGGAAGCCCAAATTTTCCACACGCCAGTATAACAGATGCCCCATTTGCGGTCGGCCAAGAGCCTTCATGCGCAAGTTCGGCATTTGCAGAATCTGCTTCAGGAATATGGCCCTTGCCGGTGAACTGCCTGGCGTAAGAAAATCTAGCTGGTAAATGAGGTACGCTCATGTCTGTCATAGATCCTATTGCAGATTTATTGACTCGAATTCGTAATGCATACAAAGCGATGCATTCAACTGTTTCCATTACTCCCAGCCGCACCCGCGAGGCGCTGCTCAAAATATTGAACGAAGAGGGCTATATCAATGGATATGCCCTTGAGAATGATGCCTTACTGGTTAATTTGAAATACCATGAAAATAAGGCTGTCGTTGCCGGCTTGAAGAGAATCAGCAAGCCTGGTCGTCGTATTTATGTGGGTGCGAAGAGCATTCCTTCTGTGCAAAATGGTCTTGGAATTTGCATTTTGTCCACATCCAAGGGTGTGCTCGAGGGAAAACAGGCTGCCGAAATCGGCGTTGGCGGCGAACTTCTTTGTGAGATTTGGTAGGAGATCGCTATGTCTCGAGTAGGAAAAATGCCGATCAGCATCCCTGGTGGTGTTGATCTTAAAATCGCGGAAAGCGGGATAGAAGTGAAAGGACCCAAGGGGGTTCTTACTCTCGCTACACATCCTGCCATTGCAGTCAGTGTCGACAACAATACGGTTTCCGTTAATCCAGTTGACGACAGCCGGATCGCCCGCCAGCAGCATGGGTTGCGCAGAACATTACTTGCCAATGCCGTCACCGGCGTCACCAATGGTTTCGAGAAGACTCTCGAAGTCATTGGCGTTGGTTACAAGGTCAATGTCCAGGGCAATACCGTTGTGCTGAATGTCGGTTTTTCTCATCCGGTCAACTTTGCGTTGCCCGCCGGAATACAGGCCAAGGCCGAAGGCAACAAGCTTACCATCTCCGGATGTGACAAGCAGGCCGTCGGTGAAGTCGCGGCTCAGATTCGCCGGGTCCGTCCGCCTGAGCCGTACAAGGGCAAGGGTATCAAATATACTGATGAGACTATCCGTCGCAAGGCCGGCAAATCCGGCGGCAAGAAATAGGATAAGCTATGAAATTATCAAGAGATGAAGCCCGTAAAAAGCGCAAAATGCGGATTCGTAAAAAGATCAACGGTACGCCTGAAAGGCCGAGACTGGTTGTTTTTCGCTCCAGCAAGCATATTTACGCGCAGATAATCGACGATCTGGCCGGCGCAACATTGGCATCCGCTTCAACGCTGTGCCTTGAAGGCGACAATATCCGTCTGAACGTCGAGAATGCGAAGTTGGTAGGAAAGAAGGTTGCCGAAGAAGCGATCAAGAAGAGCATCACTTCCGTGGTCTTTGATCGCAACGGCTTCGTATACCATGGCCGGATAAAAGCCGTTGCCGATGGAGCCCGAGAAGGCGGCTTAAATTTTTAATCGAGGACATCCATGCAACAAAACGAATTTGAACTCATTGAGAAAATTGTCTATCTCAATCGCGTCGCCAAAGTTGTCAAGGGTGGCCGTCGATTCAGCTTCAGCGCTTTAGTCGTGGTTGGTGATGGCAAGGGAACTGTTGGATTCGGCCTGGGTAAGGCCAATCAGGTGCCTGATGCCATCAAAAAGGCCACCGACAGGGCTCGCAAGGACATGCAGAAGGTTGAACTTCTCGATGGAACCATTCCTTACGAAGTTCTGGGGAATTTTGGTGCCGGCCACGTTATGCTCAAGCCTGCTTCCGCAGGTACCGGGATTATTGCTGGCGGACCTGTACGTGCTGTCATGGAAGCTGCGGGCGTTCATGACATCCTGACCAAGGCCATCGGCACGAACAACCCCCACAATGTGCTTCGAGCTACATTTGCGGGACTGCGCTCACTGCGCAGCGCCGAACTCGTCGGACGGATGAGAGGCAAAACTCTCACCATCAAGAGAAAATAGGTGAAGTTATGATTAAGATCAAACTGACTAAGAGCCTGATTACCCAGAGTCCTGTGCAGAGAAGAACTGTCAAGGCTCTTGGGTTTACCAAGCTCAACCAGGTCCGCACTCTTCCCGACAATGAATGTGTTCGAGGGATGATCAATAAAGTCAAGCATCTTGTAGAGGTTATTCAATAATGAACCTGCATGAATTGTATCCATACCCCGAGGAACGCGCCAAGGTGAAAAGACTGGGCCGCGGAACAGCTTCGGGTCAGGGCGGAACTTCAGGCAAAGGTCACAAGGGTCAGAATGCCCGCAGTGGTGGTGGAGTTCCTGCATGGTTTGAAGGCGGCCAGATGCGCCTTTACCGCAGACTGCCTAAGCGCGGCTTCAAGAACCCTTTTCGCGTCGTCTACCAGACTCTCAATCTTTCGACCGTCTATTCAGCCTTTGCTGACATGACCGAAGTAAAGATCGAAGATTTGTACTTGTCTGGCCTTGTCGATCGTGATCAGCCGATCAAGATTCTTGGCGACGGAGAAGCCGTCAAGGCGCTTAAGATCACGGCACACAAGTTCAGCAAACAGGCTGTGGAAAAAATCACTGCAGCAGGTGGCGAAGCCATTTCGATCGAAGGATAGCATTGTGAGTATATC
The DNA here is from genome assembly GCA_002841885.1 of Deltaproteobacteria bacterium HGW-Deltaproteobacteria-18. Classification (NCBI taxonomy): domain Bacteria; class Deltaproteobacteria; species Deltaproteobacteria bacterium HGW-Deltaproteobacteria-18. The sequence continues at coordinate 35,051 of PHBE01000023.1, read as the reverse complement.
CAAAGGCGCAAACACGGGTATGTCAGAGCTGAAAAGCAAGTTTATTTGGACTTTTCTCCTGTTAGCTGTTTTCCGAGTAGGTGTTCATCTGCCGATACCAGGTGTTGACGGGAATGCTCTAGCAGATTTTTTTGCCAACGCACAAAACACCCTTTTTGGGCTGTTCGATATGTTTTCGGGCGGCGGCTTGATGAATCTGTCCATATTTGCACTTGGGATTATGCCTTACATCTCCGCTTCGATCATCCTGCAGCTTTTGACGGTTGTCAGCCCGGAACTCAAACGGCTGAGCAAGGAAGAAGGCGCTGCAGGGAAGAAGAAGATTACCCAGTATACGCGATATGGAACGGTGCTGATATCCGTTATCCAGGGTCTTGGGATCTCCATTGGTGTTGAAACGATGACAAGCCCCACCGGGGCTTCCATCGTGTATATGCCTGGTTGGGGATTTCGGATCATCACCGTTCTGACTCTTACGGCCGGCACCGTGTTTATCATGTGGCTGGGTGAGAAAATCACGGAGAAGGGAATCGGAAACGGTATCAGTCTGATCATATGCGCGGGCATCATCTCCGGACTTCCCAGCGGTATTGGGAAATCCTATCGGCTTTTCACGGCCGGTGACGTTTCTCTTTTCACGGTGCTGCTGGTTGTGGTCGTCATGGCCGGGGTTCTTGTAGGCATCACCTTCATGGAGCGAGCTCAGCGGAGAATTCCCATCCATTACGCCAAGCGTATGGTCGGACGGAAAATGTATGGAGGGCAGACGAGTCATCTGCCGTTGCGTATAAATACGGCAGGAGTTATTCCGCCAATTTTCGCATCTTCTATCCTGATGTTTCCCGCGACGATTGCTAACTTTTCAAATGTTGAAATATTGAACAAGATGTCTGATTATTTCAGGCCAGATTCAATCATTTACAATATTTGTTTCGTAGCTTTCATCGTATTTTTCTGCTTTTTCTATACGGCCATTGTTTTTGATCCAAAGGAAATTTCCGAAAACCTAAAGAAACAAGGGGCTTTTGTCCCCGGCATTCGCCCCGGGTTCAAGACCAACGAGTACATCGACAAGGTTCTGACCCGTTTGACTTTGTGGGGCGCTTTGTATATCTCGCTCGTCTGTGTTTTGCCCATGGTCTTGATGAAGCAGTTCAATGTTCCCTTCTATTACGGTGGAACATCCCTGCTGATCGTTGTCGGTGTGGCCATGGACACCATGTCCCAGGTGCAGTCGCATCTTATTTCGGGCAGATATGACGGCTTGCTTGCCAAGGCGAAAATCAAGGGCAGGCAAGGTTGAAAAAACATAGAGGCATTTTCCTGAAAAACGCACAGGAGATTGCCGTCATGCGAGAAGCCAACCGTATAGCGGCCAATATTCTTCATGAAGTTGGCTGCTTGGTTGTCCCCGGAGTAACAACCTGGGAATTGGAAGAAAAAGCTATAGAGCTTTGCGCTACTTTTGATGTTATTCCAGCATTCAAGGGCTATTTGGGTTTCCCGTATGCCCTATGCTGTTCTGTCAATGAAGAGATCGTGCATGGATTTCCGTCCAAGCGAGAACTTCTTGAGGGTGACATATTATCCATTGATTTTGGCGTTAAGTTTCAGGGTTTTTACGGAGATACCGCAAGGACCTTTCCTGTAGGAAGCATTAGTAAGGGCGCGGCCCATTTACTGGAAGTTACCTTGGATTCCCTCAGATTGGGAATCGAGCAGGCCGTTCCAGGAAATGACCTTTACGATGTTTCACGGGCTGTACAGGAACGGGTTGAGGCTCAAGGGTTTTCCGTTATAAAGCGATTTGTTGGTCATGGGATAGGCCGGATGCTTCATGAGAAGCCAGAAGTCCCCAATTACGTGCCCAAGAATAGCTCAAGATTGCCTTTGAAGCCGGGAATGGTGATTGCCATTGAGCCAATGGTTGCAATTGGTACCGACCAGGTCGAAATCCTCTCCGACGGTTGGACAGCAGTAACCAAAGATCGAAGCCTATCTGCTCATTTTGAACATTCGGTGGCTATTACCAAGGACGGACCATTTATTCTCAGCCACATGTAAAATGGCTTGAGTTTCAATTGAAAATCTTCGGGGGATTCAATGAAAGTTAGACCTTCAGTTCGCAAAATTTGTCCCAAATGCAAAGTTATTAAGCGCAAAGGCGTGCTTAGAGTGATTTGTGACAATACGCGGCATAAACAAAGACAGGGTTAAGGATAGGGGGATATTGTGGCAAGATTAGTTGGTGTAGATTTGCCGAGAAACAAAAGGCTAGATATTGCATTGACATATATTTATGGCATCGGCCGAGCTACAGCTCTTAAAATCCTTGATGCTACAGGTATTGATTGGACTAAAAACAGTGACGATCTCACTAGTGACGATATCAACACGCTTCGTAAAGAATTGGAAGCCAGTCATAAGGTCGAAGGCGATTTGCGCCGTGAGATCGTGGCCAATATCAAGCGTCTGATGGATATCGGTTGCTATAGAGGTTTGAGACATCGGCGCGGCTTGCCATGTCGTGGTCAGCGCACGCATACCAATGCGCGCACTCGCAAGGGCCCACGCAGAGCCATTGTTGGTAAGAAGAAAAAGTAACTGGGTGGAGACAGACAAATGGCAAGACCGCAGAGAGTAATCAAGAAAAAGGAAAAGAGAAATATCCCCACGGGTATTGCTCATGTGAACAGCACCTTCAATAATACGATTATTACCTTCACAGATCCGACGGGTAACGTAATCAGCTGGGCAAGTTCCGGCGCTTCCGGTTTCAAGGGTTCCCGTAAGAACACCCCTTTCGCAGCCCAGAAGGCCGCTGAAACCGCTGCCCGCAAGGCCATGGAATGCGGAATGCGATCTGTAGGCATTCTCGTGAAAGGACCTGGCTCTGGACGCGAGTCCGCAATGCGTGCAATCAATGCTGTAGGTTTGCGCGTCGCTTTTATCCGCGACGTGACACCCATTCCGCATAACGGCTGCCGTCCGCCCAAACGTCGTAGAGTATAGGGGGAATTTACCTTGGCTAGATATACAGGCCCTAAGTGCAGAATATGCCGAAGAGAAGGCGGAAAGCTTTTTCTCAAAGGCGATAGATGTTATACTGATAAGTGTGCTTTCGAGCGTCGCGCCTATGCGCCCGGCGACCATGGAAAGGCTCGCAAAAAGCCTAGTGATTACGCCTTGCAGCTCCGTGAGAAGCAGAAAGTTAGAAAGATGTACGGTATCCTTGAAGGTCAGTTCCGCAGATATTTCGAGGAAGCCGAGCGTCGCAAGGGAATCACCGGCACCAATTTGTTGATGTTGCTTGAAACGCGTATCGACAACGTTGCCTACAAGCTCGGTTTTGCTAATTCGCGCAGCCAGGCTCGTCAGATGGTTCGTCACGGTCTGTTCACCCTCAACGGACGTCGCATCAATGTGCCTTCGATTCAGATGAAGTCCGGTGACGTTCTTGAGGTGCGGGATCGCACCAAGAAGAACCTTGTAATCACCGAGGCTCTGGAAGTTGTCGCTCGTCGTGGCGTACCTGCATGGCTCGAGATCGATGCACCTGCCCTCAAGGGATCTGTAAAGGCTCTTCCCACCAGAGAAGATATCACGTTCCCCATGACAGAGCAGTTGATTGTTGAACTCTACTCCAAATAAAGGGCGGTAAACATGAGTTCTACGTATAGCGGAGACAAAAAAGTTTACGTCCGAAATTGGGCAGAGCTTGTCAGGCCGGAACAACTTGAAAAAGATCCGAAATGCGATGACATGTACGGTCGATTTATCTGCGAACCTCTGGAAAGAGGTTTCGGTACCACGATCGGAAATGCACTGCGCCGGGTTCTTCTTTCTTCTCTTCAGGGCGCGGCTCCGGTTTCGGTCAATATTCAGGGCATTCAGCATGAATTCACGACCATCCCCGGGGTCAATGAAGATATTACCGACATTGTTCTGAACCTGAAGCAATTGCGTGTGGCTATGAACACTCCCGAGCCACAGCGGGTTCAGCTCATTGCCAATGCCAAAGGCGAGGTCACGGCGTCTGCAATTGTTGAAAATCAGCATATTAAGATTCTCAATCCTGATTTGCATATCGCGACTCTTTCCGAAGATATCGATTTGGTCATGAATCTCGAGTTCCGCATGGGCAAGGGCTATGTTCCTGCCGAGATGCACGAGGATCTGGACAACGAGATCGGCGTTATCACCCTGGACTCGAGCTTTTCTCCCATCCGCAAGGTTGCTTATGCGGTAGAGCAGGCTCGTGTCGGCCAGATGACCAATTATGACAAATTGATCATCGAGGTTTGGACCGACGGCTCCCTCACTCCGGACGATGCCTTGGCTTTCAGCGCCAAGATTCTGAAAGAGCAGCTGACCGTCTTTATCAATTTCGATGAAGGCTCCGCTGATATTGAGAAGGCCAAATCCAAGCCCCAGGACAAGATCAACGAAAATCTCTTCAAGAACATCGAAGATCTTGAACTTCCCGTGAGAGCGAGCAACTGCCTTAAAAGCGCAGGGATCCATATCGTCGGCGAACTGGTCCAGAAGACCGAGGCCGATTTACTGAAGACCAAGAATTTTGGTCGGAAGTCTCTGGAAGACATTCGCCGGGTTCTTGAGAGCATGGGACTTGATTTCGGAATCAGAGTCGATAATTTTGACGAATTGTACCAGGATTGGTTAAAGAGGAACGAAGAAGATGAGGCATAGAAAAGCTGGTCGAAAACTGGGGCGTACGTGGGAACACCGCAAAGCCCTGATGAAGAATATGGTTCGCTCCTTGGTTGAACATGAGCGGATTCGTACGACTGAAGCCAAGGCCAAGGAACTGAGCATCTTTGCTGACAAGCTCATCACGATGGCACTTCAGGACACTCTGCATGCTCGCAGACAGGCCTATACGGTTCTGGGCAGTCATCACAGCGTCAAAAAGCTGTTTGATGAGATTGGTCCCCGCTTCAAGGATGTCCCCGGCGGCTACACAAGAGTCGTCAAGTTCGGTATTCCTCGTGTCGGCGACAGTGCCCCCATGGCGCTTATCGAATTCACACGTTTGAGTGACAAGTTTGCTGAAACAGCAGGTTCCGAGGCAGCAGCCTCAGCATCTACTGAAGAAGCATAGATATATCGAAAGAAAATGAGGCAGCCAAGCTGCCTTATTTTTTGCCCTGATGTATCGTTTTTATCTATACCAGGAATGGGCATATATGGACATCCGCAAAATCGAAGCTTTTTCGAAGGTTTACGAGCACTGCAGTTTTTCCAAGGCAGGAAAGTCACTCTATCTCTCTCAACCGACAATCAGTGCACATGTGGCCTCGCTTGAACAGGAACTTGAAGTCCAGTTATTTGACCGAATTGGGCGCAGTGTAGTTCCTACCAAGGCAGGCGAAGTGCTCTACGAACACGCCAAGAAAATATTTGAAGCATCCGAACTGGCGATTTCCGAGCTCAGAAAGCTTCAGGACCGCATTACCGGCAAGCTTGATCTGGGCGGAAGCACCATTCCTGCGAATTACATCATGCCGGAAATCCTCGCAAAATTTTGGAAGAAGTACCCGGAAGTGATAATGGATCTGCGCATAGGCGATTCCGAAGATATCGTTACGCAGGTACGTGACAACGGGTTGATGCTGGGTGTGGTTGGCGCTGTATTTGAATCTCCCGATCTTCACTATCAAAAGATCGCCAGCGATTCTCTTGTTCTGGCCATGACACCGTCGCTGTATGAAAAACACCGTCATCAGACGGTGGAAGATTTGTTGCGATCCCTGCCCTGGGTCATGCGTGAGGAGGGCTCAGGAACGCGTGTGGCCATGGCTGAGAGTCTCGCAAAGTTCGGGATCGACATCCATTCCTTGCGAACGGTCATCATGGTCCGAAACGCCGGTGCCATGTCTCGCTGTCTTTCCGCTGGCATGGGGGCGTCCATCACCTCCGCCATCACCATCCATGATGAGCTTGAAACGGGATCCCTTATGGCCGTTGACCTGCCCGGATTGCAGTTGGAGCGATCCTTCCATGTTGTTTTCAACAAGAAGAGATCCCTGTTTCCTGCCGCAATCAAGCTCATAGACTTTTTGAAGAACAACGCTCAGAACATTGCTGTGAGGTCAAAATCGTGAAAAACACTCCATTGGTTCAAACGGTCAGCGCCGCCGGTTGAGCTGCCAAATTGGCTCCAGGGGACTTGGAGCAGGCATTGCTCGGACTGAATTTCGAGGGCGATGAACGGATTCTTACCGGGATGGGAAACAGCGAAGATGCCGCCATTGTCAGATTTCCTGCTGGAAAGGCGCTGGTCCAGACGCTGGATTTCTTTACGCCCATAGTAAATGACCCGTTCAGGTTCGGCCAAATCGCGGCTGCCAACTCTCTTTCCGATGTTTATGCCATGGGCGGCGTCCCGTATGTAGCCATGAACATAGTGTGTTTTCCCATCGCGACCATGGATGTTTCGATTCTTCGCGAAATCCTGCGCGGAGGACTGCTCAAGGTCCAGGAAGCCGGTGCCATGCTGGTCGGTGGCCATAGCGTTCAGGACAAAGAGATCAAGTACGGGTTGTCGGTTACGGGCATCGTCGACCCAGACAGATACGCCACTAACGCCGGGCTTAGGCCCGGGGACGTGCTTCTTTTGACCAAGCCGATAGGCACAGGCGTTCTGGCCACAGCCATCAAGGCACAGTGGGAGGGATGCGACGGATTTGAGGAAGACGTGTATCGCTGGGCCGCACGCCTCAACCGCGTTCCGGGCGAAGCGGTCGCCAGATTCGGTCTCAAGGCCGCAACGGACATCACTGGTTTCGGTCTTGGGGGACATGTCCTTGAAATGGCGACAGCCTCTGACTGCTCGATATCCATTGATGTCTCTTCCGTTCCCATCATGGATCACGCTCTGGATCTCGCCCGCGTCGGTCTTTTGCCGCTTGGCAGTCACGCCAACAAGCATTTTTGTCACAAGACGGTTGAAGCCTCGACGGCTCTTGATCCCGTCCTGCTTGACCTCATGTACGATGCTCAGACCTCGGGCGGAATGCTCCTCGGCGTGCCATCTGACGTGCTTGGTGATGTGCGGGAGTGGCTGCGTGACCGAGGCGAGATGGTTGCCGAGATCGGGGTTGTGGAGCCGCCGCGAGCTGATGGAAAAAGGCTTATGCTGTGCTGAGAGTCGACATCCATCAGGCCGGTGCAATTGCGGTTTCGGTCCAGGCCCGACCCGGTCAGCCGTTTTTGCACCTGCTTTTTGAGACCGGCATCAGTCGGGGCCGCGAACTGTGCGCAGGCACCGGGCTTTGCGGCAAATGCAGGATTCGATTTCTTGAAGCCCCCCCTCTGCCGTGCCCTGATGACCAGACGAGGCTTGGCGCTGAAGAATTGGCGGATGGCTGGCGACTGGGCTGCAAGCATCTGGTGACTGAGCCTTGCAGTATTGAAGTGCCCGTGTCTGCTCCGGTCATGCTTGGCGGTGTGCGCGGTGAGGGCCTTGCCGTTGATATCGGCACCACTCGGATCAAATGGTCGTTGTGCTCCAGTGCGGGCCATAGTCCGGAGTTTGCCACGATCAATCCGCAGATGGGTGTTGGCAGCGAGGTCATGTCCAGGCTGAGATACGCGCTCTCTTCGGATGCGGCGCGTGATCATCTGCGTCAATCGGCCATTCAGTTGATGCAGGATTTGGTGCGACAGAGCGGAGCCCTTTCCCTGGCCGTCTGCGGGAACAGCACCATGATAGGGCTCCTCCTGGACGTATCGCTTAACGGCTTGGCCTATGCGCCGTACAGTCTGCCATGGCGCGGCGGCGAGACTGTCCGTATCGATGACAATTTGCCTGCCGCCTATATTCCGCCCCTGCTCGGCCCCTTTATCGGTGCCGACATCAGCGCTGGCCTCGCTTATATTTCAACTCTCGAGCCTGACTACCCTTTTCTTCTTGCCGATCTGGGCACGAACGGTGAATTCGTCCTGGCGCTGGACGCAGAACATTTTTTTGCCTGCAGCGTGCCCATGGGGCCGGCCATCGAAGGCGTGGGCCTGTGCTGCGGAGCCGCGGCGGGAGAGCACGTGCTCAGTCGCGTCTCTCTTGGGCCAACGGGTCTTCAATGGTTCGGGACGCCTTTGAGCGGCGTCTCCGGGACGGGCTACGCGTCCATATTGGCTCTGCTGCGGCGTCTTGGCGTGATCGATGAGGCTGGCCATTTTCGGGACGCGACGATGCCCTTGGCCCGCAAGATATCACAGCGCATCCGCACTCACAGGGTCGGCCGTATTCTCGACCTCGAACCAGGGGTGTTCGTGGCGGAGCGTGATGTCGAAGAATTTTTGAAGGCCAAGGCGGGAGTCAACGTGGCGCTGAGAAGCCTGGTCCGGCGTGCGGGCCTGCAGGAAGCAGATGTGGCTCGGATTTATCTGGCCGGGGCTTTGGGAGAGCACGCGGAGCCTTCCGACTTGATCACGCTGGGTTTTTTGCCGGAGGCATGGCGGGAGAAAATAGAGGTGGCCGGAAACACGGCTCTGGCTGGAACTCTTCTGGCGCTGGAGCGGGAGGATATCCGCGACTGGCTTGCCTGCTTGCCGGGTCGGGTGGTCTTGGAAGGGCTGATCGAAAGGGATGATTTCGGCCCCGCTTTCATGCAGGCCATGCGTTTTGCCTGGGTTTGAAGGGCGTAGCGGCCCAAAATATACTGTTAAGCCCCCGCTGGTCGGGGGCTTAACGTTTTTAGAGCCGGGCCTGAATTGCTTCGTGGATGCGCCGCGACGCAAGCTCATCACCAAGATAGCCCACTCGGATGGAGACTTCGGTGGTTGTGGAGCTTTGAGCGGTAAGCGATATCCAGACATCACGGTCTCCGTCTATGACCTTGACCAAAGCTTTGCTGAGCTGTTTTTGCCTGTCCTGAACGGGCAACCCAAGCGCTTCGCATCCGGCCAGCGTGGCCTGGTACGTGGCGTCGAGATTGGCGTTGTAGGTCCGCTGCAACTGTCCTGCAACATATGTATACGTTCCGACCGCTGCCGCGCCTCCGACCACCAATGCCGCGCATCCCGTGCTCAACAGTACGAGAACAATCAATAAACTCCTGAGGCGTTTCATATATTCCTCCATGATTTTTGCAGCTGTCTACGTGCTTTTGGCGATAAAGAAAAGTCTGCTCATTCCAGTGAGAGGATATCCTGCACGGCCAGTTCGATTTGTTGCAGTCCGTTGAATTTCGAAAGACGCGGAGTGTAGGCGATTTTGATTTGCCTGCCCGTGAAAGAGGCGTCCTGCCAGCGTTCACCCTGTCGCCAGGCTACGGCACGCATGTTCGTGCCGTCACTGGAATCAGACAGGTGCAGCTCCAGATGTTTTTTCTGACTGAAAAAACGATGCTTGAGGATGTTGAGCGGAGGGGACAGGAAAATGGGCCTCGGGTTGCCTTGACCAAAGGGCTGCAAGAGCTCGAGTTCTTTAAGCAATGTGGCCGTTATCAAGGCAAAGGGCAGTTCCGCGTCCAGTTCCAGGACCGGCGGCGCGGGGTTTGAGCCCAACTGTTCTTCCACGGCCCAGGCAAAAAGGTTTTTCAGATTTGCCAGCTGGAAGGGTTCGAGCTTGAGCCCTGCGGCCTGGCGGTGGCCGCCAAATTTGTAGAGACACTGTTTGCAGGACAAGAGAGCCTGGTACAGGTCGAAGGACGGGGTGGACCGGCCCGAACCCTTGAAGATTCCGTTCTCCTTGGTCAGGATCAGGCAGGGGCGATGAAAGCGCTCCACGATGCGCGAGGCCACGATGCCGATGATGCCGGAGTGCCAGTGTTCGGAGTGCAGCACCAGCCCTGGCAGGTGAAGTTGCGATTCGGCCTGGGCGATGGCCTCTTCCAGGATGCGCTGTTCTTCGAGTTTGCGCTTGGCGTTGAGCTTGTCGAGTTTTGTGGCGAGTTGGCGGGCTTCTTCCGGGTCTTGCGCCAGCAGCATTCGCACGGCAAGGTCCGGGTCGCCGATGCGGCCTGCGGCATTGATGCGGGGTGCAAGGGCAAAGCCTATGGAGCCCGTGCCAACATTGTCGTCCGGCGCCAGGCCGCTGATTTCCTTGAGGGCCTGGATGCCGGGACGGCGGCCTTCCTTGATCAGCAGAAGCCCGTTCTTGACCAGGATTCTGTTCTGTTCATCCAGGGGCACAACATCGGCGACGGTACCAAGGGCGACCAGATCAAGAAAATCGCGGATGTCAGTCGCATCCCCGGGAAGGAGCCGGTTGACCGCGCCCATGAGCAGGAAGGCCACACCTACCCCCGCAAGGTTGGGAGTGGGCCATCCTTCAAGCTTGGGGTTGATGATGACCTCGGCCTCGGGCAGTTCCTGACCGGGGAGATGATGGTCGGTGACGATGACCTGCATCCCCAGCGCCCTGGCTTCGCGAATCTCCTCGTTGTTGGCGATGCCGCAATCGACGGTCAAAAGCAGCCCGACCCCCTGGGCGGCCAGTTCGCGGATGCCGTCCACATGCAGCCCATACCCGAAGTCGAGCCTGTCGGGGATGTAATGACTGATTTCGACGCCACGGCGGGCCATGAAGTCCTTGACCAGCGTTGTGGCCGTGATCCCGTCCACGTCGTAGTCGCCCCAGACCGCGATCCTGCGGTTTTCCTCGACGGCTTTGCAGATCAGGGTCGCACCGGCCTCGATGCCGGGCCATTTTTCCAGCGGATGCATATAACGAAGGCCGGGACTCAGAAACTTGTCCATGTCGGATTCACAGACCAGACCGCGCAGGGACATCAGGTGAACCAGAAGGGGGCTCACTTCAAGGCGTTCGGCGATGCCTCGCTGCTGGGCAGAGGTTTGCGCGGCTTCGGGAGCCGGAGTTTTGAGTTTCCAGTCGGCCTGGGTATCTGACATAAGTTTCATGCTTCCGGAAAATTGGGGTGACGTGCTTTGACATCCACGGGTTACAAAGTATAATTGTTTTTGCCTCAACTGCAAGAGCTTTGATTTCTTGAGTTTTTAAATCTGACCAAAATGGCCGTAATTGTTGCGTAACTTATATCGGAAGGGCTCATGGAAAAAACGTTTCGCCCAATCACCCTTGACGGGCAGAAAGAATATAATCGGCGTCTGGCGCAGTGCAGCCAGAAACCGTCGGATTACAGCTTTATCAATCTCTGGGGCTGGGGCCGGGAATATGGCCTGGAATGGTCTTTCAGGGATGACTATGTTCTCATTCGGCAAACCTTTCCTCAGACCTTGTACTGGGCTCCCGTCGGGGATTGGGAGAAGGCCGACTGGGTCGCCTTGCAGGACGATCTGCCGCAGGACACCTGCTTCATCCGCATCCCCGAGGAATTGAAGCTCATCTGGGAGCAGCGATTGAGTGGGGTTGAAGTGGAGGAATGCAGGGAACACTGGGATTATCTTTACGACGTGGGCGAATTGACCGAGCTCAAAGGGCGCAAATTTCACAATAAGAAGAATCTGCTCAACCAGTTCATGCGCGATCATGACGCCAGGTTCGTGCCCCTGGATGAAAAAACCGTGGAATTCGCCCTTGCATTGCAGACTGACTGGTTTTTGTGGCGCAACAGCGAAAACGACCAGACCCTGGACGCGGAGAACCGGGCCATCGTCAAGGTCATGCATGACTGGTCAAGGCTTGACGGACTTATCGGCGGCGGGCTTGTGGTCGATGAGAAGATGATCGCCTACGCCATCGCCGAGGCCTTGGACGATGCGACCGTGGTCATCCATTTTGAAAAGGGATGCCCCAATTTCAAGGGCGTCTACCAGGCCATCAACCAGATTTTTCTGGAGCGGTGCTGTCAGGGATTCAAGATTGTCAATCGTGAACAGGACCTTGGCGACGAGGGGCTTCGCAAGGCCAAGCTCAGCTATAACCCGGTGGAGTTTCTGAAGAAATACAGGGTCTGCATGCGCGGACGAAAGGTCTAGTCCTCTTTTTCCCAGTATCCGCAATCCTTGACCGGACAGGCCAGGTGCACTCCTCTGGCCTTGGTCTCCTTGCGCACCAGGATCTTTGACTCGCAAAGGGGGCAAGGCTTCGCCACGGGGAAATCCCATACTGCGTAATCGCATTTGGGATATTTGCTGCAGGAATAGAAAGGCTTTCCGCGACGGCTGGTTTTCTCGACCAGTTCGCCGTCACATCCATCCTTGGGGCAGGGCACCTTGGTACTCACGGATTTGGTGTGGCGGCAGGCGGGATAGTTCGAACAGGCCACGAATCTGCCGCCAGTCTTGGTTTTCTTGACAACCAAACGTCCGTCTTCGCATTTGGGGCAGGGCCCGAGCTCTTCGGGAGCCTCCTCTTTGACCAGCTCGATTTCTCCGGTGCTGTTGCGGATGTAGTTGCTGGTGAAGGAACAGGCGGGATAGTTGGCACAGCCCAGAAAGGTTCCGTTCTTGCCGAATTTGACCACCAGCCGGCCGTCTTCGCACTGGGGACAGGACAGCCCGGTGTCCATGCCGGCCTTGACCTGGGTCATGTTTTCGCGGGCCTTGTCCAGGGTCGGATTGAAGTCCAGGGTAAAATCCCGGAGCAGGGCGACCCAGTCGGTTTCGCCTTCCGCGACATGGTCGAGGCTTTCTTCCATGCGAGCCGTGAATCCGGCGTCCATGAGGTGGGCGAAATGTTCCACCAGAAGGTCGCAGACAATGACGCCCAGATCCGTGGGCAGGAAATGTTTATCCTCGATGTGTACGTAGTCGCGCTCGGTCAGGGTGGAGATGATCGCCGCATAGGTCGAGGGGCGGCCGATGCCCAGCTCTTCGAGTTTGTGGACCAGGGACGCTTCGGAGAAGCGGGCCGGGGGCTGGGTAAATTTCTGTTCCTTGTGCAGTTGCTGAAGGCTCAGTTCCTGACCAGTAACAAGTTTCGGCAGCAGGGCGCTCTGATTGTCCGAGGACTGCGGCCAAATCTGCAGAAAACCGGGGAAGACGAGTCTTTCGCCCTTGGCGCGCCACAGGGCCGGGCCGCTCTCGATTGTGGCAACCGTGTCCCAGAAGCGTGCGGAAGCCATCTGCGAGGCCATGAAGCGTTCCCAGATGAGTTTGTAGAGCTTGTACTGCTCGGGCGGCAGGTTGTTTTTTATGGAATCGGGGGTCAGGCTCGGATCGACGGGGCGGATGGCTTCGTGGGCATCCTGGGCGCTGCCCTTGCTTTTGTAGGCCCTGGGCTCAGCGGGATAGTATTCCGGGCCCAGGGTGCGGGTGATCCATTCGCGCGCGCCGTCCCGGGCCTCGTCCGAAATGCGCACCGAGTCGGTACGCATGTAGGTGATGAGCGCCGTGGTCCCGCGTTCGCCAAGCTCCACGCCCTCGTAGAGGCGCTGGGCCACGGACATGGTCCGTTTGGCGTTGAAGCCGAGCTTGTTGCTGGCGTCCTGCTGCAGGGTGGAGGTGATGAACGGCGGGCGCGGGTGGCGCTGGCGTTCCTTTTCGACGATGTTTTGGACGAGATAGGGCTGTCCGTTGATGCGGCTCTCCAGGGCCAGAGCCGTCTTTTCGTCGCCGATGACGGGTTTTTCCCCGTCCACTTTCCACAGGTCGGCATCAAAGGGCGGGGGATTCTCGCCCTGGACCGTGATCTTGAAGAGCCAGTATTCTTCGGAGATGAAGGCCTGGCGTTCACGCTCGCGGTCCACGATGAGGCGCAGGGCCACGGACTGAACACGCCCGGCGGACAGGCCTCGTTTGACTTTTTTCCAGAGCAGCGGAGAAATCTTGTAGCCCACCAGACGATCCAGAATGCGTCTGGCCTGCTGGGAATCAAAAAGGGGCTTGCGCAGTTCCGTGGGGTTGGCCAGGGCCTCTTTGACGGCCTTGGCCGTGATCTCGTTGAACTGGATGCGCTTCACGTTGGCATTGGATGTGCGGATGATCTCAGCCACGTGCCAGGCGATGGCCTCTCCCTCGCGGTCCGGGTCAGGTGCCAGATAGACCGTGTCTGCGGCCTTGGCCGCGGATTTGAGCTTGCTGACGACCTTGGCCTTGCCGGGGATGATCTGATAGTCCGGGGCAAAGTCGTTGCCCTCGTCCACGCCCAGGGTTTTGGTCGGCAGGTCACGCACGTGTCCCACGGATGCTTCCACTTCATACCCGCCGCCCAAAAACTTTTTGATGGTTTTGATTTTGGCGGGTGATTCTACGATGATTAAGTCCTTGCCCATAATGTTTGGGGGCTATATCCAGATTCCGAAGCGCAGGGCAAGGGATAATTCCCGCAAATCCCGAAAGCTTCGCCGTGGTTGATTTTCAACCCGTCGGTATCCTTTTACAAAGATCATATGGAACCCATGTCCCCTACCTATCGAGCAGGATTCATCGCCCTAGTCGGGCCTCCTAATGCAGGAAAATCCACTTTTTTGAACAAGGTCCTCGGCGAAAAGATCGCCATTGTCTCTCCCAAGCCGCAGACCACCCGCACCAGCATCACCGGGATTCACACCACCGCTGAAGAGCAGATCATTTTTCTGGACACCCCCGGTGTTCATACCGCGCGGGGCAAGCTGAACCGTTTTCTGGTTGATGCCGCCTGGGGCGCCCTGCAGGAGGCCAACGGAGTCATCCTGTTCCTTGACGGCTCCCGCTATGCGGGCAACGAAAAAGCCCTGGAACGCGACCTGCGTCCCCTGGCCGCCCGGATCGGATCCCTTGGCGTGCCCATGGCCGTGGCGTTGAACAAGGTTGATCAGATCAAGCCCAAGGAGCGCCTGCTCGGGTTGCTGGCCGACTGCGCCGAGCGTTGGCCCGGAGTGGAACTGGTGCCCATCTCGGCCCGCACGGGGGTTGGCGTTGACGGCCTCCTGACCGTGATACGTGAATTCCTGCCGCTCAGCCCTGCGCTCTTTCCTGAAGACCAGTTGAGCACGGCTTCGGTTCGGTTCATGGCCTCGGAGATCATCCGCGAAAAGCTTTTCCTGGCCCTGGAACAGGAGTTGCCCTACAATATTGCCGTCGAAATTGAGACCTGGGAAGAATTGCCGGAGCAGAACATGACCATGATCGGGGCGATGATCTATACGTCAAAAAACAGTCACAAGGGCATGATTGTGGGCAAGCAGGGGCAGAATCTGAAAATTGTAGGCCAACAGGCCCGCCAGGAACTTAAAGCGCTGCTCGGCACAAAGGTGCATCTGGAACTCTGGGTCAAGGTGCGCGAAGGCTGGACCGAGGACGGCCAGTTCATGACGTCCCTGGGCCTTGGGTCCTAGGGAAAGGGAGAGAGTCCATGGACCAGTCGAGCATCACCGAGCGGTGGCAAAAAGTTCTGGAGCAGATGGCCGCTGCTGCCCGCAGGGCCGGGCGGAGCCCGGACAGCGCGCGTCTGCTGGCCGTTTCGAAGCTGCACTCCGCGCACGGTATCCAGACTCTTTTTGAGGCCGGACAGTCCATGTTCGGCGAAAATTACGTGCAGGAGGCCCTGGGCAAGATGGCCATCCTCCCGCGTGAAATATCCTGGCATCTTATCGGACATCTGCAGACCAACAAGGTCAAGAGCGTGGTCGGGCGTTTCGCCCTCATTCACGGGGTGGATTCCCTGAAACTGGCCCGCTCGTTGCATGGTCAGGCCGAGGCGATGGACGTGGTTCAGGACGTGCTGGTGCAGGTCAACCTGGCCGAAGAAAAGCAGAAAAGCGGCATTCTGGTGTCAGAGTTGCCGCCTCTGGCCGAATTTCTGGCTCGCGGTACGCGCCTGCGTTGGCGAGGCCTTATGCTCATGCCTCCTTTTTTCGACGATCCCGATCGGGCCCGCCCCTATTTCGCCCGTTTGCGGGAACTTGCCGAAGCCTTGCGTACAGACTTCGGTCTTGCCTTGCCGGAATTGTCCATGGGCATGACCGGGGATTTCGAGGCGGCTATCGAGGAAGGGGCGACCTTGGTGCGCATTGGCACCAGAATATTTGGAGAACGCGGCTCAAACTAACGGCCCTGGGGACGGATGTTTTATGGATCTGGCCACAATCATCGGAATCTTGGTCGCCTTCGGGCTGGTCATCGCAGCACTGGGCGGTGACGGTTTTCTGTTTCTGGATTTTTCCTCGCTGCTCATCGTCGTCGGTGGAACCATCGGCGCGGTGCTGGTCACCCATCCCCTTGAGAGCGTTCTCGGCGTGGCCCGCATCATCAAAAAGACATTCATGTCCAAGGCGGACGATCCGGCGGCGCTCATTGCCCAGTTTGTCGACTACGCCACCCGGGTTCGGCGCGAGGGAATTCTGTCTCTTGAGGCGCACCTGAAAAACATTCCCGATGATTTTTTGCGCAAGGGTCTGCAATTGACCGTGGACGGCCTTGATCCGCAGCTGATCCAGGAAATCATGGAGACCGAGATTTCGTGTCTTGAGGAACGCCATTTGAAAGGCGCCGAGATATTGCTGACCTTCGGAACCCTGGCCCCCGGCATGGGGATGATCGGCACCATCATCGGCCTTGTGCTCATGCTCAAGCGCATGAACGATCCGAGCACCATCGGTCCGGCCATGGCCGTGGCCCTTTTGACCACCTTTTACGGCGCCGTCCTCGCCAATCTCGTTTTCAATCCCATGGCCGGCAAGCTGCGTGCGCGCAGCCGCGAGGAGGTCCTGATCCGGACCATGATCCTGGAAGGGATCATGTCCATTTCCCGAGGCGAGAACCCGCGCATTCTCGAAGAGAAGCTGAACAGCTATCTGCCTCCCAAGGAGCGCAAGGTCAGGTCCTGAACCAGGGCTGGGGAAGATCATGATCAGAAGAAAGGCGAAAAGCGAGCAATCGAAGCCAGGGCTTCCGTCCTGGATGATCACCTTTTCGGATCTGGTCACCCTGCTGATGACATTCTTCATAGTGCTCGTTTCCATGGCCTCCCTCACGGACGTCTATAAACGCAAGGTCGCCATCGGCTCCGTTTCCGGCACTTTCGGCACCGGCGCGCCAAGCATGAATGATCTGACCACGGTGGACACCAGGACCCAGGTCGACCCGGGACCCATCAACGTTTTCAAGGATCTCTCCGCAGTCAAGGAGCATCTCTGGGAAGATCCGGACAAGGACCTGCGTTTTGAATCGAACCGCTTCATGCAGCGGCTGTCCATTGGGGCCGACGCGCTGTTTGCTCCCGGATCCTCGGAGCTCACGCAGAGAGGGCGGTCGCTGCTGGATCGTCTGCGGCCCGTGGTCCTGGAAAGCGCCCATCCCCTTGGATTGTCGGGGCACGCCTCGGACGGCATGGACGAATTTGGCCCTGACTACCTGGCCAAACCGTGGATCAAGGTCGACTTCTCCTGGGAGCTTTCTCTGGCGCGAGTGATGGCCGTGTACAGGTATTTCATAGAGACCGGCGTCGATGCCGAGAAGCTGCGGCTGGAAGCTTTCGGGCGGTTTCGACCCCGTGTGACCACCGAAAACCCGGGCGAACGGCTGACCAACCGGCGGGTTGAGATCACCCTCGACAGACGTATCGGCAGCTGGAGCCATGAGATGGCGGAGCAGGCCGTGCGCGAGGAATCCGCCCGGGAACCTTCGGACAACTACCGGATCAAGGATTTCCTGTTCCGTTTCGACCTGCCGGGAGGACCCTGATGGCCCGCAGAAAAAAACGCGCAGAGCTTGACCCGCCGGATGCGTCCTGGATGGTTACCTTTGCGGACCTCATGACCCTGCTGCTGAGCTTTTTTGTGTTGCTGCTGTCCATGTCGTCCATGGACAAGTCGATCCTGCGCGACGTGGTTTCCCACTTCGTGGGCGACATGGGGCTGGCTCCGAAAAAAGGGGCGGGCAGGCTGGCGACCCGGTTCGAGTTCATGAACGTGGTCATCGAGAATCCGGCCGAAGCGTTGCACGACCCGCAACGCATCAAGGATTTGCTTTTCCCGGACGAGGTCTTGCCCGAGGGAATGGCCAGGAGCACCCTTGACGAGAACCTGCAGATTCTGGTGCGTCCCGAAGGAATCGCTCTCGTCCTCTCCGACGGGCTGCTTTTTGGTGTCGGTGAAAGCGCGCTTGCGCCGGAAAGCCGCAAGCTTCTGTCGGAATTCTCCCAGTTCCTGGCCACAGTGACCATGCCGATCAATGTGGCGGGATACACGGACAACGTCCCGGCCGGTCAAAAGGACAACTACATGTTGTCCTCGGAGCGGGCCATGTCCGTACTGACCTTTTTTTTGCAACAGGGTTTTGATCCCCGGCGTTTTTCAGTTTCCGGTTATGGCGAGGCATTTCCCCTGGGCGACAACACCACGCCTGAGGGCCGGGCCAGGAACAGGAGAGTGGAAATTTTACTGAAAACCACGGGGCGAACGTATCTTTAGGCCCGTTTTTCGCAAGGATGACAAAGGAGGAATATATGGCCGACAAAAAAGCGCCAGCGCCGGAGAAGGTAGAAAAAAAGAAGGGCGGCAAGCTCAAGCTCATTATCATAGTGCTGCTTGTCCTTGGCGTTCTGGGTGGGGGCGGTTTTGCGGCGTGGAAGTTCTTTCTGCAGCCAAAGGCAGAGGGCTCCGCGGAGAACGCAACGGCCGAGGGCGCAGGTGAGCAAAAGGCCGAGGCCGAACCGGGTGGGCAACTGGTGACCCTTGACTCCTTTGTGGTCAATCTGTCCGACCCAATGGGACGCAGATATCTGAAGACCACGCTTGACGTGGAGGTGGCGAACGCTGCCGCAGCGGCGGAATTGACCGCTGCCATGCCCAAGGTCAAGGATACCCTGCTGCTCCTGCTTTCCAGTAAGTCTTTTGCCGATATCAGCAGCATGGACAAGAAGATCGAGCTGAAAAACGACATCGTCAGCCGACTGAACCAGATTATCGGCAAGAACAAGGTGCACAATGTCTATTTTACGGAATTTGTGGTCCAGTAAGCGACTGGTGGGCGGTATATGAGCAAGATCCTGAATCAGGACGAGGTCGATGCCCTGCTCCGTGGAATTTCGGGCGGGGAGATCGAGACCGAAGAAGAGGTGGCCGTTGACACGAAGGGCTTCGTAGCCTTTGATCTGGCCAACCAGGACCGGATCATTCGCGGCCGCATGCCGGTGCTTGAGATCATAAACGACCGCTTTTCAAGACTCTGCACCAGCGCCCTGGCCAACACCATGCGCAAGCGGGTGGACGTGAACCCGATCTCCATCGACATGTCCAAGTTCGGGGATTTCATGCGTTCCCTGCCTGTTCCGACGAGTATCAACATTTTCAAGATCGACCCTCTGCGCGGCAACGCGCTGCTGGTGGTCGACACCCGGCTGGTGTTTTCCCTGGTGGAGAATTTTTTCGGCGGCGCGGGCAGCCAGCCCAAGATCGAGGGGCGCGATTTCACGCCCATCGAGCAGTCCATCATCGTCAAGGTGGTCAAGATCATCCTGGCCAATCTGGAAGATGCCTGGCGTCCGGTGCACGAGGTCAGCATCGAACTGCTGCGCTCAGAGATCAACCCGCAGTTCGCCACCATCGTCCCTCCCAGTGATGTGGTCGTGGTAATCTCTTTCGAGGTGGAACTGGAAAACGCCCTGGGATCCATGGTTCTGGCGCTGCCGTACGCAACCATAGAGCCAATCAGGTCGAAGCTGTACGCCGCATTTCAGACCGAGCGGCTGGAAATCGACCATGCCTGGATTTCCCGCTTCCGGGACCGGCTCATGGAAACGCCCGTCGACATGAATGTCACGTTCGGCACGACGCAGATTACCGGGCGTCAGCTTCTCGACATGAAGGCCGGCGACATACTCATGCTGGATCAGGATGAGGATGACATGCTCTCGGGCCGAATCCACGGGATACTCAAGTTTTTTGGACTTCCAGGTTTTGTCAAGGGCAACAAGGCATTCAAGATCGTCAAAGAACAGGAACTCAATTACTAGGGGAACGGTATGGTCGAAGATCAGGACAAGCTGGCGGCGGAATGGGCCGCAGCCCTGGAACAGCAGGGTGACGCGGAGGCCGGAGGCGGCGGGGGCGAGAAAGATTTGGCCGATGCCTGGAGTTCCGCGTTGAAGGAACAGGACTCCGGCGGTTCCGATCAGGCTCTCGCCGACGAATGGGCCAAGGCTCTGGCCGACGAGGAAGAGACCAAGATCCAGCATGAAAAAAAGCAGAAGCAGCTTGCCGCCCAGAGCAAGGATTTCGATTACAAAGATTTGACGGCGGAAGCCAAGGCCCCCAGACCCGAAGGGCTGCGCAAGGACCTTGATTTCATCCTCGACATTCCGCTTGAGGTTTCAGCCCAGCTCGGAAGCACCAAGCTGCTCATCAATGAATTGCTGCAGCTTGGGCAGGGTTCGGTCATAGAGCTGAACAAGCTGGCTGGCGAGCCTCTTGAGATACTGGTCAATGGCAAGCTCGTGGCACGCGGAGAGGCCGTGGTCATCAATGAAAAATTCGGGGTGCGGCTGACCGATATCATCAGCCCCATCGAGAGGGTGAAGCAGCTTGGGTAACGCGACTTTGACAGGCGCCGGTGCAGGGTTGGGGCTTGCATCGGTCAAAATGGCAGCAGCGTTGCTGCTTATTTTGGGGCTCATTTTCCTCGCGCTTGCGCTCCTGAAACGCTTCGGGCTGGCGGCACGGCTGCAGGGAAGAGCTTCGGGCGTTTTGAGGGTGGAGGAAAGAGTTGCCCTGGGCCCTCGCAAGCAGCTGGTGGTGGTCCGCTTCTTGAATAAGCTTCTGGTGTTGGGCGTCACCGACAACGGAATCAACTTGATAGCGGAGCACCAGGCAGACAATGAACCGATCCCGGATTTTCAGACCACACTGGACCAGGAAACTGGGGAGAATCCTCCTTCCTAGTCTTTTTTTCTGTTTTTTCCCGCTGTTGCTCCTGGCCGCCGAGGGGCCCAATCTTCCTTCCCTTTCCATGCAGCTTTCCAGTGGACAGGCTGAACCGCAAAAAGTGGCCGTGGCTCTCGAGATCATGGCCCTGCTTACGATGCTGTCCATGGCTCCGGCCTTCATGCTCACGGTCACGTCCTTCACCAGGATCATCATTGTCTTCCATTTTCTGCGCCAGGCCATGGGAACCCAGCAGATGCCGCCGAACCAGGTGCTTGCTTCCCTGGCCATCTTCATGACCGTGGTCATCATGATGCCCACGGGACGCATCATCAATGATACGGCCCTGCAACCCTATCTGAAGGAAGAGATCGGCTACGGGGAAGCACTGGAGCGGGCTGAAACACCGCTGAGGACTTTTCTTTTCAAGCATACCAGGGAAAAGGATCTTTCCGTTTTCTTCTCGATAACAGGCCTTGAGAGGCCGCAAAGCAAAGATGACGTGCCGACCATGGTTCTTGTGCCTGCTTACGTGATCAGCGAGCTCAAGACGGGATTCCAGATCGGATTTCTGATTTACATCCCATTTCTCATTTTGGACATGGTCGTGGCAAGTATCCTTCTGTCCATGGGCATGATGATGCTGCCGCCGGTCATGGTGTCCCTTCCGTTCAAGATCCTTCTTTTTGTCATGGTGGATGGCTGGAATCTGATTATCGGCTCCCTTGTCAACAGTTTTATCTAGTCTCAAGTCAGGAGTGGCGCATGACCCCCGAATTTGTCATCGGTTTCGCACGGCAATCCATCGAGCTGACTCTGGTCATCGCCCTGCCCATGCTCGGAGTGGGTCTAGGCGTTGGCGTTTTTGTCAGCATACTTCAGGCCGCAACACAGATTCAGGAAATGACCCTGACCTTCGTGCCCAAGATCATCGCCGTTTTTTTGGCGCTGCTCATCTCCTTCCCCTGGATCATGGACAAGATGATCACATACACTCAGGATATTTTCTTGAACTTCCCGCAATACATCAAATAGCCTTTTCCTCTAAAGCCTCTGCCGCAACATTTCCGTCATAATCATGGCGCCGGCCTGCGCCACGTTGAGCGAATCGAATCCGCCCTGCATGGGGATGGAGAGCTTTTCCGTACAACGCTTGCCCACATTGGGTCGCATACCCTTGTCCTCGTTGCCGAGCACCAGCACCGCCGGGAAATGAAGTCGGGCCGAAAAGAGGTCCCGGCTTTCGGGCCCGGTGCCCGAGCCGTAGATCGCAAGTCCGGCCTCGGCGCACGTATCGAGCGCCCGGGCCAGATTGACCACCTGGCACAGCGGAAGGCTGTCGAGCGCCCCGGCTGCGGCCTTGGCGGCAGCCGGGCCGATAAAGGCCGTGCGGTCCTTGGGGAAGAGCAGGCCCGCTCCGCCGAGGGCCAGGAGGGTGCGGGCCAGGGTGCCAACGTTTCCCGGATCCTGGACCTGATCCAGGGCCAGGATGAGTGGAAATGCGCTCTGGCAGGCCTGGGTGATGAGCTGGTCCAGTTCGACGAGTTGCCGGCCGCGCAGGCGGGCCACCACTCCTTGGTGATTTCCGGGAAACATGCGATCAAGCTCGGGGCGTTTCACCTTGCGGAAGCGCACCCCAAGCTCGCGGCATTTGCCGATCACTTCCCCAAGGCCCGGAACGTCTTCGGACAGGAACACCGTGTCCAGGGTCTCGGGCCTTGAGGCAAGGAGTTCAAGAACCGGTTTTCGGCCAGGGGTGAGGTGGGTATTGTTTTCGGGTTTTTCGTGCGTTTGGTGGTCCATGATGAGCCTCTGGTTCGGAATTGCAATTTGATTTTTTTTTCTGTAGCAGGTCAAAATGCTCGATCTCGCTCGCCCGTTTTTTTAGGGCCAGTGGCCAACTTGTGACCAGGAGATTGTTTTGACATTTCATATACGTGGAGTTCTGCTCCTAATCATGCTGGTCTTGGCGGGGTGCATGCCCGTCAAGAAGGTTCAGAGTCCGTCGGAGTTCGGTGTCTCCGGCACCGCCAGCCAGGACGGCGGGAGTGATCTGAACCGGGATGGCACGGCTGCCAAGGGCGCCCCGGAGGCCTGCGGGCCGGTCGAAGATGTTGATCCGCTCGATGTCCTGCAGGACGGTGATGATCTCCCCGAAGCCGAAGCCTTGTCCGCGGTGGAGCAGAAAATTCTCGATACGCAGATATCCTTTCATATCGGTCTGGATACCGAGGAAAACGAGGATGTCCAGCGCTATTTTCACTACTACACCCATGTCCAGCGGGGCACGATGACGGGTTGGCTCAAACGGGCCCAACTCTATCTGCCGCATATCCGGGAGCGTTTTCTGGCCGAGGGACTGCCCGAGGATCTGATCTATCTGCCCTTTGCCGAGAGCGGTTTCAATCCCTTCGCCCAATCCCATGCGGGAGCCTGCGGAGTGTGGCAATTCATGCCGCGGACCGCGACCAATTACGGACTGACCGTGGACAAATGGGTGGACGAGCGGCGTGATCCCTACAAGTCCACCGAGGCCGCCATTGCCTATCTGAAAAAATTGTATGGGGATTTCGGCGATTGGTCCTTGGCTCTGGCCGCCTACAACGCGGGCGAGGGCGCCATCGGCCGTGCCTTGAAGAAGACGGGAACCGAGGATTTTTTCAGCCTTTGCGAGGCCTCCGAGGATCTTAAGAAAGAGACCAAGCTCTACGTTCCCAAGTTTTTGGCGCTGGTCAAGGTTGCCCGGAATCTGGAAAAATTGGGCTTTGAACCTCTGGATATGGAGAAGCGTCCCGCCGCCCCCGTCATGCTGAAAGCCAAGCCGGAAACGGACCTCCTGGCCCTGGCCCAGGATCTGGGCATGGACTGGAAGTCTTTCCGGGAACTCAACCCCTCTTTTCGCAAGCAGGAAGCTCCTCCCGCCCGCTCCGTCATGGTCGCTGTTCCCGGACATCTTGTGGCCAAGGCACAGGACTTCCTGAAGCGCCCAGTGACTCAAAGAGAGATCCGCTACGCATCCCACAGGGTGAAGCCCGGGGACACGTGGTGGGGGATTTCCAGGAAATACAACGTCTCGGTGGCGGTCCTGCAGCAAGCCAACGAGGACAGCAGGTCGAAGGCTCTCAAAGTGGGGCAAGCGCTGCGCATACCCGCACAGGGTGCGGCGTCTGAATCTGATTCGGTGGCCGACGCCAGAAAATGGGCATCAAAGAGAGCCAACTATCTGGTCCGCCAGGGGGACACGCTCTGGTCCATCGCAAAGCAGTTCAAGACCGATCCGTCTTCACTGGGCAAGGCCAACGGCCTCAGTGCTTCCGCAGTGCTGCGGGTTGGCCAGAAACTCTATGTGCCCGATGCGGGCAGCGCCGAGATCAAGACCGCCAAGGCCAGTGCCGATGCCTTGCGCAGAAAGCTGGTCAACTACAAGGTTCAGCCGGGAGATAGCCTGTGGGGCATTGCCAAGCTTTTCGGGGTGACTCCCTCCGATCTTTTGGCCTGGAACAAGCTGGCGAAGAATGGGCACATCAGGCCCGGAGACAGGCTCAAGGTATACCGCTGACAAATATCAACGCGTAAGAATGGCAGGCTCCCGGGTCTGCCATTTCTACTCTGACGACGTCGCGACCGGCAGGTCGATGATAAATCTGGTCCATTCTCCCTCGGTCGTCTGCACGGCCATCATTCCCGAGTGCTCTTCGGCGATGATGAAATAGGAGACGGACAGCCCCAGTCCCGTACCCTTGCCTACGGATTTCGTGGTGAAGAACGGTTCGAACACCCGTTTACGCACGGATTCCTCAAGCCCTGGCCCGTTGTCTTCCAGTTCAACGCGTACCCATGGCGCATTCCTTTTTGCTCGCAATGTGAATTGCGGCTTCTGTCCTTCCGGGTAGATCTTTTCGCCCATGGCTTCGGCACCGTTGCGCAGCAGGTTCAGAAAAACCTGTTGCAGCTTGCTTGCCGAGCCCAGGATGTTGGGGAGGTTGTCCTCGAATTCGCGGACGATGCGGATTTTCTTGAAGTCGTAGTTTCTTTTCAGATCATAATCCGTGCTGGCGAGATTCAGGGTCTTGTCGAGCAACTCCACGATGTTTTCCGGCGCCAGCATGGGTTCGCTCTTGCGGCTGAAGCTCAGCATGTTGCTGACGATCTGTGCGGCTTGCGTTCCCGAACTGCGAACGGAGCTCAGCATCTTCGGGATTCCCCGCTTCTCCAGGTAGTTTTGCAAGGCTTCAAAGGTGATGCCTGCTTCCAGAGCCGCCTGCTCATTCTGCGGCAAAGGCAGAAGGAGCCGGGTTTCCAGGACTTGGGTATTGCCCATGATGGAGGCCAGGGGGTTGTTGATTTCGTGCGCCATGCCCGCAGCCAGGCCGCCAACGGAGAGCATTTTTTCCGACTGGATCAGGATTTCCTCGATGCGGACCTGGTCGGTCACGTCGTCAATGCGGATGACCGCTCCTTCCATTCCGTTGGTGATAAGGGGGTAGATGGTCACGTCCTCGAACAGGGTCTCGCCATGCTCCACTCTGCGTAACTTCCCTTCGAAAAATGGTTTTTTGCTGGCGATGGACTGGCTGATCTTTCGCATATCGGAACCGAGCCAGGGAATCACCTGCGCCAAGGGGCGGCCTTGTGCCTGGGCTTCGCTTACGCCGGTCACCACCGCTGCTTGCTGGTTCCATTGGGCGATGCGGCCGTCGGCATCGACTCCGATCAGCATGGACGGCATGGAGTTGATGATGTTGGCGAGCAGTGTGCGTAAACGCAGAGTCTCCTTGGCGGCGCGGTTGCGTTCGGTGATGTCCACGAAGGATCCGATGATGCCCTCCGCGTTCTTGAATTCATCAAAAAAAATCTGCTTGGCGAAGATGACTTCGCGCAGCTCGCCATCCTTGTTGCGGATTTTGGATTCGTAGGTGCTTTTGCGGGTGTCCTGAATGAGGCTGTGGTCATTTTCATCATAGGCTCCGGCCAGGTCCGGCCACAGTTCCCGGGCTGTTTTGCCCCGGAGTTCTTCGGCGCTGATGCCCATGATATCGGTGAAGGTCTGGTTGCAGCCCAGGTAGCGCCGTTCCGAATCCTTGTAGAAGATCGGGATGGGAATGGCGTCCAGCAACACCTCGGTGAAGCGCAGGTTGCGTGTAAGGTTTGCGTGGGCGCTTTGCAGCTGCTCCTCGGCCAGGCGCCGGCGCTGGCTGGCCAGGATGAGGGCCACCTGGTCGGCGATGCGGCTGGCGAAAGTGACTTCGTCCGGCTGCCAAGCGTGCGGTTCCCCGACATGCTCGAAGCAGATGACGGCGGTCAGTTCTGCGTCGATGAGCACCGGCACGTCGAGCATGGATGCGATCCCGCCCGCTTCGAGGTATTTCGGGGAAAAGTCGCGGGTGCGTGCATCCTGGTGGACGTCGGGCACGATGACGGGGCCTTTTCCGATGGACTCGAAATAGGTGCCGAACCTGCAGCATTCCAGGCAGATCCCGGAGGTATGTTCCCCGCCTTGCGCGTCGAACTTGTCCATGCAGCAGAGCCTGTCCTCCTGCATTATCCACAGGCTTGCCCGGGCCACGTCCATGGCGTGGGCCATCCTGTCCGTAATCATGGGGGCCGCTTCCTGCAGGCGGCCATGAAATACGCTTGGGTGCGTGGAGATTTCGGCGATGACGGCCTGCTGCCGTTCGATGCGCAGCAATGTTTTGCGCAGCGTGTCTTCGGCCCGGTGCCGATCGGCGATCTCGCCTTGCAGCTCCCGGATTTTTTGCTGCAGCATGGGGTAGTAGCTTTTTCGTCCCGAAGATTCGCTAAGCCCCACGATCTTGTCGCGCAGCGATGTGGCGCTGGCCTCCTCAGGTTGCTTCTTCATAGATGACTTGAATGTCGCGCTTGTTGGCGGCTTTGGGGTTGGTGACCAGGCAGGGGTCAAGGACGGCCTTGTCGGACAGCACCGGAATGTCGCTTACCCGGATGCCCTTGGAGGCCAGTCTGTCCTTGATGCCCAGGGAACTGCGCAGGCTTGTCATGGATTCGATGAGCCACGCGCGCACTTCCGAGGTGCTCAGGCCTCGGGAATCAATGCCCATATTTTCAGCAATGACCCGGAATCGTTCGGGCGCCGCCGAAAAATTGTAGTCCACCACATGAGGCAGAAGCAGGGCGTTGCATTCGCCGTGGGGCAGGTCCTTGTAGCCGCCAAGGCTGTGGGCCAGAGCGTGCACCGCGCCAAGGCTTGCGTTGGAAAAGGCCAGCCCGGCCTGCATGCTGCCCAGCATGGTCTTGGCCTTGAGTTCCATGTCATCGGGATGCAGGAAGGATTCCAGCAGGTTGCCGTGAACCAGACGAATGGCTTCCAGGGCGTGGACATCGGTCATGGGCGAGTGGGCGCTGGAGACAAAGGCCTCGATGGCGTGGGCCATGGCGTCCATGCCCGTGCAGGCGATGAGATAGGGACTTTTGGTCATCAGGGTCTGCGGGTCGATGAGGGCCACATCGGGGATGATGGTCTTGCTGATGATGGCGATCTTGGTCTTGCGGTCCGTGTCGTTGATGATGGCGAACTGTGACACGTCGGCCGAAGTGCCCGCCGTGGTAGGGATGCAGATGAGCGGCGGCATGGGGATGATGATCTTGTCCACGCCTTCGTAATCCAGGATGTGCCCTCCGTTGGAGACGACGATTCCGATGCCCTTGGCGCAGTCCATGGGGCTGCCCCCGCCCACGGCTACGATGCCATCGCATTCGCCAGCTTCGTAAGCAGCGACACCGGCCATGACCTCTGCGGCCTTCGGATTTTGGGTGACCCCTGAAAAAATCACCCCCTCGATGTCGAAGGCGGCCAGGCTCTCCATGACTCTTGTGGCCCATCCGGCGGCGAGTACGCCGGGGTCAGTGACGACCAGGGGTTTGCTGATGCCGAATTTGCCTGCGTACTGTCCGGCCAGGTCCACTGCACCAACTCCAAAAATTGTTTCCGGAGCGACGAATTTGCGCAGATCGGTGAAGTTCATGCTGATCCCCCTGAGCCGGATTGAAAAAGAATGTAATAAATTTTTTTAGCACGTTGCGCATTGAAGTGCCAGAATTAGTTGCTCAACACCCTCCTGAAGTATGAAATGCGCAGTGAGGAAGCCTGGCGACGCTATGCGACTTCATGCCTGCGGAAACAGCCCCGGCTGTGGTCATTGACCAGGCCCACAGCCTGCATCAGGGCATAGCAGGTGGTGGGCCCGAGAAACGTGAATCCACGTTTTTTGAGATCTTTGGCCAGGGCGTCGGACTGGGGGATGGTGACGGGATAGTCGGCCAGACTTCCGATATCATGCATGATCGGACGGCCGTCTACAAAATTCCACAGATAGGAATCAAAGGAGCCGTGGCTGGTCTGCACGGCAAGGAACGAACGGGCGTTGGCTATGGCGGACTCAATTTTGCGGCGGTGGCGGATGATGCCCGGGTTAAGCAGCAACCGGTCCACGTCATGAGGCGTGAAACGCGCCACAGCCAGAGGATCGAACTCGGCGAAGGCGGCCCTGTAGCCCGCCCGCTTGCGCAGCACCGTGTACCACGACAGCCCGGCCTGCGCCGATTCGAGAATCAGGAACTCAAAAAGAATGCGATCGTCATGGACCGGAACTCCCCACTCCTCGTCGTGGTAGCGGACATAGTCCGGCTTGGAGAGATCCAGCCAGGGGCAGCGGATCACGATGCCTTTCCACGGGCGGCCAGAGTCTCCTCCAAGAGGGACATGGCGCGGGGGATGGGGAAGCGCTGCCCGGTCCAGCGTTCGAACTGGGCCAGACCCTGATGCACGAACATGGGCAGGCCGGGGATGATGGCGACGCCTTCGCGTCGAGCTTGGACCAGAAGTTGGGTTTCCCTTGGATTGTAGACCAGATCGTAGACCAGGGAGATGCCCGCCAGGGATGACTTCCAGGGCGAGAGGGATTGAAATGGTCCGGACATGCCAAGGGGCGTGGTGTTGACCAGCAGGTGAGGCCGTATATCGTGCCGGTCGGACCAGGGTACATGCTCGGCCTGGAAGGATTGGGCCAGCCGGTCGGCCCGGCCTCCCGTGCGCGCGGAAAGAAATACCTTCCATCCTGCGCGATGCAGGCCGCAGACCGCTGCGCGGGCGGCTCCTCCCGCGCCTAGGACCAGGACCGTGCCCGGCTGTGCCTCGTGTTCAAGGAGCGGAGCCATGAACCCGGTCACATCGGTGTTATCACCCCAGAGCATTTTGTCCTGCCAGTAGAGGGTGTTCACGGCGCCGATGTCGCGGGCGTTGTCCGTCAGACTGTCGAGCATGGTCATGACCGTCTCCTTGTGCGGAATGGTCACGCTTGCCCCGTGGATGGGCAGGGTGCGCAGGGCGGCCATGAAGGCGATGAGCTTTTCGGGAGGGGTGTCCCATACATGATAGGAGGCTCTTATGCCCAGTTCCCGAAAGCCCCAGTTGTGCAGGACGGGGCTCAGGGTGTGCGTGAGGGGGTGGCCGATGATGCCGAGGAGAAGCATGGTCGCACCTCTGACGGTTCAGGTGAAGGATGGGTGCGGAAAAACGGGGCCCCTGAGGGCCCCGGGGATCGTCAGGCGTATTGGCCGTTGGCGATGACGTAATCCGCGCCGGCCTGGATGGCTGCCGCGTTCTTGGGGATCATGTGGCTGTAGTGTGCGGAGATGACCGAATCGAGGCTGTCCTGCACCTGTTTGACCGGCATGACGCCCGTGGCCTGCACGTAGGCGCCGATGGCGACCATGTTGGCCATGCGTGTGTTGCCCAGGCCATCGGCGATCTCGTTGACCGGCACGGCGTAGACCTTGACCCGGTTCTTGTCGGTCTGGGCCGGATCGATGAGCGAGGAGTTCAGAATCAGGACTCCGCCGTCCTGCAGTTGCGGCTGGAACTTGTCCAGGGACGGGCCGTTCATGATGATCAGGCTCACGGGCGAGCGGATGATGGGCGATCCGATGACGTCATCGGAGACCACGACGGTGCAGTTGGCCGTGCCGCCGCGCATTTCCGGCCCGTAGACGGGAATGTAGGTCACGTTGAGCCCTGCGTTCATGCCCGCGTAGGCCAGGAGGTTGCCGATGAGCATGACGCCCTGGCCGCCGAATCCGGCGATGATTGCATCCTGGTAAATGCTCATTTCTCCTCCTTTGCCAGCGCGTCTTTGAAGTTGCCCAGAGGGAAGTAGGGGATCATCTCCGTTTCAATGCGCTTGTTGGCCTGAAGCGGGGTCATGCGCCAGTTGGTGGGGCACGTGGCCAGAATTTCCACAAAGGAGAAACCAACTCCTTTCGTTTGATACTCGAAGGCCTTGGTCACGGCCTTTCTGGCTTTCTTGATGTTTTTGATGTTGTTGACCGCAACCCGTTCGGCAAAGGCCACGCCGCCGAGGGACGCGATGATCTCGGTCATGCGGATGGGCATGCCCTCGTTCTCGCGGCAGCGGCCGCCGGGGCAGGTGGTGGTCTTCTGGCCGACCAGGGTGGTGGGGGCCATCTGTCCGCCGGTCATGCCGTAGACGGTGTTGTTGACGAAGATCGTGGTGATGTTCTCGCCCCGGTTGGCGCAGTGCATGATCTCGGCCATGCCGATGGAGGCAAGGTCGCCGTCGCCCTGATAGGTGAAGACGATCTTGTCCGGCCTTGCTCGCTTCACGCCCGTGGCCACCGCCGGAGCGCGGCCATGGGGCGATTCGATGGCATCAAGGGTGAGGTAGTTGTAAATGAAGACCGAACAGCCAATGGACCCGACGAGGATGGTCTTGTCGACCAGACCCAGATCCGTGATGGCTTCGGCCACCAGGCGGTGGGCCGTGCCGTGGTGGCAGCCGGGACAGTAGTGCGAGGCCCGGTCGGTCAGGACTTCCGGGTAGTTTGTGACGCGAATTTCCTGGGTCATGCTCATCCCTCCAGCGCCTTCAGAATGGGTTCTTCGAAATCATCCGGCGTGGGCAGGTTGCCGGGCAGCTGGCAATGGAAAGCCGAATCCGCCACGGTCCGGATGGACAGGCGCACGTCTTCCACCATCTGGCCCATGTTGTGCTCGATGGTCAGGAAACGCTTGCCCTCTTTGGCCAGGTTCAGGAGCACTTCCGAAGGGAAAGGGAAGAGCGTTATCGGTCGAACCAGGCCGACTTTATGGCCCTGAGCACGCAATTTGCGGATCGTGCTCTTGACGATGCGGCCGATGGAGCCGAAGGCCACGACGATGAGTTCGGCGTCTTCGGTCAGGAAGAGTTCCTGATCCACTTCGGCCTGCATGGCCCGGTACTTGGCCTGCAGTTTCTGGTTCTGTCCCGCCAGCGCGCCATCATCGAGGAAAAGGGATTTCAGAAGACGCGGGTCGCGGTCCTTGGCGCCCTGCAGACCCCAGTCCTGACCCTCGTCGGGGTCCAGGTTCTCGGGAACCCACGGCACCACGGGTTCCTTCATTTGGCCGATGATGGCATCGGCCAGTACCAGAACCGGGTTTCTGTACTTGAAGGCCAGGTCAAAGGCCTTGATGGTCAGGTCGTAGGCTTCCTGCACCGTGCCCGGCGCCAGGACCAGCAGCTTGTAGTCGCCGTGTCCGCCGCCCTTGACGGACTGGAAGTAGTCGCCCTGGGAAGGGCCGATGTCGCCGAGTCCCGGGCCGCCGCGGCTGACGTTGACAAGAACGCCGGGCAACTCGCTGCCGGCCATGTAGGAAATGGCTTCCTGCTTGAGGGACATGCCGGGGCTCGAGGACGAGGTCATGGCCCGGATGCCGCACGCCGCGGCACCGAGCAGCATGTTGGCTGCGGCCACTTCGCTTTCGGCCTGCACGAACTGTCCTCCGGCCTCGAACATGGCCGTGGACATGAATTCGGGAATGTCATTCTGGGGGGTGATGGGGTAGCCAAAAAAGCACTTGACCCCTGCGGCCAGGGCTCCGCGCGAGATGGCCTCGTTGCCTTTGACGAAGATGCGTTTGGGAGTACTCATTTTTCTCCTCCTTTGGCCGACTTCGTCGTGTAAACGTTGATGGCATAATCCGGACACATCATGGCGCAAAAGGCGCAGCCCTTGCACTCGCTCATCATGTCGGGGGTGATTTCGGTCACCTTGTATCCCTTCTGATTGAATCGACTCGATTGTTGGATGATGCCGGTCGGGCAGACTTCGGTGCAGAGCAGGCAGCCCTTGCAGCGGTCTTCCCGGAACTCGACTCTGCTTGACATGGAATACCTCCACGGGGGGGATAGTGTTGATGATCTGGGATTTGTTTTCGGGCGGATCAGCGGATGAGCATGGCGTCGCCGTAGGAAAAAAAGCGGAAACCCTGCCGGACCGCGTGATTGTAGGCATCGATAATCTGTGGCCTGCCCGCGAGTGTGCAGACCATAATGATTAGGGAAGATCGGGGCAAGTGGAAGTTGGTGATGAGCTGGTCCACGACCTTGAAGCGGTAGCCGGGGCTGATGAAGATGTCCGTCCATCCTTTGTAGGGCGCGATCTCTCCCAGCGCCGTGGCCATGCTTTCCAGCGTCCGGGAAGTGGTCGTTCCCACGGCGACAACGGGTCGGCCCTCGCTTTTGGCCTGGGCGATGGCGAGGGCTGTCTCTTCGGGCACCTCTGCATATTCGGCGTGCATGGCGTGCTCGCGGATATCATCGCAGCGAACCGGGCTGAATGTGCCGTAGCCGACGTAGAGGGTGACCTCGGCCAGCCGGATGTCCCTCGCGGCCAGGGCGTCCATGATCTGCGGCGTGAAGTGCAGTCCGGCGGTGGGCGCGGCCACGGAGCCGAGCTTGTCTTCCCGGGAATAGACGGTCTGGTACCGGGTGCGGTCCTCGCTCTTGTCCTCGCGGTGGATGTACGGGGGCAGGGGGATGTGCCCCTGCTTCAGGAAATGCTCGGCCAGATCGCCGTTCCAGCGCATTGCAACCTTCGCCCTCCCGAACTCGCCCTTTTCAAGCACGCGCAGTTCGATGCCCGGGAAGAGGAGCAGGTCGCCCTGGCGCGGGCCTTTTGATGCCTTGAGCAAGCCTTCAACAGTGGCGGTCCTTGTGCCGTCCGCGCCGGCGTCAGCCTCGATCAGCGCCAGGGGCGTGAGCAGCAGGAATTCGACCTTGCCGCCTGATTCCTTGCGTCCGATGAGCCTGGCGGGCAGAACCTTGGTGTTGTTGACCACCAGCAGCGCGCCCGGGGGGAGAAGGTTCGGGATGTCTGCGAACATGGCGTCGCGCATTTCGCCGCTGTCCCGGTCCAGCACCAGCAGCCTGGAGGCCCCGCGTTTTTCGGTCGGGTCCTGGGCAATCTGGGCTTCGGGCAGGTCGAAGTCATATGATTGAAGATTGAATTCCGGTGGAATAGCGGTCATGTTTGTCCTCGTGTCCACGTGCTGCTAGCTCAAGCCACGGCGAAGCGCAATTCCTCCGAACAGTGCAAAAAACTCACCGGCGAGCCCATGACCAACGACATCCTTGATTTTGACCGCGAACACATCTGGCACCCTTATACCTCGACGACGAGTCCGCTGCCCGTGCACGAGGTCGTTTCAGCGCACGGCGTGCGCCTCCGCCTTGCTGACGGCCGGGAACTTGTCGATGGCATGGCCTCGTGGTGGGCGGCCATCCATGGCTACAACCATCCCGCCCTGAACGCTGCCGTCACCGACCAGCTTTCCCGCATGGCCCATGTCATGTTCGGCGGCCTGACCCATGCGCCGGCCGTCGAGCTTTGCCGGACCCTGGTCGAGCTGACGCCTGCGCCTCTGACCAAGGTTTTTCTGGCCGATTCCGGTTCCGTGGCCGTGGAGGTCGCCATCAAGATGGCCTTCCAGTATTGGATCTGCCGGGGGCAAGGGAAAAAGAACCGCCTTTTGACCATCCGGGGCGGCTATCATGGCGACACCTTTGCGGCCATGAGCGTGTGCGATCCCGTGAACGGAATGCACGAGAGTTTCGCGGGCGTACTGAGCAGGCATCATTTCGTGCGGAGGCCCGGCTGCCGGTTCGGTGACCAGTGGGACGAGAGCGACATCACTCCCATGCGCGAGGCGCTTGAGCGCCACCATCACGAGATCGCGGCCGTGATTCTTGAACCCGTGGTGCAGGGCGCGGGAGGGATGTATTTCTATCATCCCATGTATCTCAAACGCGTGCGAGAACTCTGCGACGCCTTTGACGTGCTGCTCATCGCTGACGAGATTGCCACGGGTTTCGGGCGTACGGGAAAGCTGTTCGCCTGCGAGCATGCCGGGATCAGCCCGGACATCATGTGCCTGGGCAAGGCTCTGACCGGAGGCTACATGACCCTGGCCGCGACCCTGGCCACGGACCGCGTGGCAAAGGGTGTCTGCACGGGAAATCCCGGAGTGTTCATGCACGGTCCGACCTTCATGGGCAACCCTCTGGCCTGTGCCGTGGCGAGGGCTTCTTTGCGACTTCTTCTTGATAATGATTGGGCCTCGCAAGTGGCGCGGGTCGGGCGTTTGCTGACAATCGGCCTTGCCCCTCTGCGAAATTTGTCCTACATTCAAGATGTGCGCATCCTTGGTGCCATCGGAGTGGTGGAGCTCAAGGAACCGGTGCGCATGGCCGAAATTCAGACCTCTTTTGTAGAGCAAGGTGTCTGGGTTCGTCCCTTTGGCCGTTTGGTGTACGTGATGCCGCCATACATCACGGGAGACCAGGACCTGGCCTTTTTGACCAAATCCTTGGTCAAGGTCGTGGCGGAGCATTTTCGTTGATGCCCCTTGGCCTTGATCACAAACGACCGGCTGCCGCGCTTGCGGCAACACAAAAAGGAGAACATCGGATGCGGAAAAGTTCTGTGTGGTTTTTTTGCCTGGCAGTCATGGGCCTGGGAGTGCTTGGCATGTCGCCTGAAATCTGGGCCGCCGGGGGGCTGCACCATGCGGCGGATGAAATTGGCAAGCAGATGGGAGTGCTCTGGGTAGTGCCCTTTGCGGGTCTGCTTTTGTCCATCGCCATCATGCCGCTGGCAATTCCTCATTTCTGGCATCACAACTACGGCAAGGTCGCCGCTTTCTGGGGCGCGGCCTTCATCGTGCCGTACGCTCTGGTGTACGGTTTCGATCTGGCCGTCTACAATGTGCTGCATGTCCTGTTTCTGGAATACATTTCCTTTATCATTCTGCTCTTCTCCCTGTTCACCATCGCCGGCGGCGTGTGCCTGCGCGGCTCCCTGGTGGGCAAGCCTCAGGTCAACGTGATCATCCTGCTGATCGGCACCCTGCTGGCCAGCTGGATGGGAACCACCGGCGCGGCCATGCTGCTCATCCGTCCGCTCATGCGCGCCATCTCGCACCGCAAATACAAGGTGCACACCATC
>PHBE01000022.1 GCA_002841885.1 Deltaproteobacteria bacterium HGW-Deltaproteobacteria-18 | reverse complement strand
GGGAAGAAGGGCGGCCACGCAGGGCCGCCCCTACGTATTGTGTCGTTCATGTGATGATTTGATTCCAGGATGAATGTAGGGGCGAAAAATTTTTCGCCCCTACACGGCCCCAATACCGTCCGCCCACACCGACACCGTACCAACGTAGGGGCAGACCTACGTGTCTGCCCAATCTCGGTGTAAGGCGAGACAATCACGCAGGCCGCAGGGAAGAAGGGCGGCCACGCAGGGCCGCCCCTACGTATTGTGTTGTTCATGTGATGATTTAATTCCAGGATGGATGTAGGGGCGAAAAATTTTTCGCCCCAATACCGCTACGGAGGATAGGCGTGGACAGTGTTTTTTGGCAGGTTTTTGCGGTGGGGGTGGCCGTGGCTGTGGCGCCGGGGCCGGATTTTTTCATGGTTTTGCGCAACAGCCTTTCCCGTGGCCGTCTGGCCGGGGTCATGACGGCCCTGGGCATCGGTTCCGCCCTGGTCGTGCATGTGGTCTATTCCGTGCTCGGCCTGGCGCTGGTCATCGCTTCCAGTCCGGCCGTTTTCGGGCTGATCCGCATCTGCGGCGCGCTGTACCTGATCTATATCGCCGTGCGCTGCCTGTTCGGCAAAAAGGTGGACATGCCTGACGCCTGCGCTCAGGCGGGAGTGACGGACGGCAAGGACTCGCCTCTGCGCGGCTGGCGCGAGGGATTCTGGTGCAATCTCCTGAATCCCAAGGCCGCCCTCTTTTTTCTGAGCATCTTCTCCCAGTTCATGACCCCCGCCACGCCCAGCATTTTGCGCTGGGTCTACGGAGCCGAGGTCATCGTCATTGTCACGGCCTGGTTCGTGCTCCTTGCGCTCTTTTTGTCCACGGGCCGCATGCGCGGCATGTACGCGGGCCTTGCACGCTGGATCGATGGCGGCGTGGGCGTGATTTTCGGCGCAGTCGGGTGTTCGATTCTGGTGCAGGAGGCGAGACGGGTGTTGTAACGACACGATTGTTCAAAGGGAAAAAAATGGGCCCGCCAGGATGCTGATATCCTGGCGGGCCCATTTGCATTGCCTTGTGCTCGGGATGCCGGTGTCATCCTCTTTGTTTCTTGAGCTGCCTCCTCCTGGCGTGCAGGATCGGTTCCGTATAGCCGTTTGGCTGCTCGCGGCCCTTGAAGATCAGGTCGCAGGCGGCCTGAAAGGCCACGCTCGCATCGAAATTCGGAGCCATGGGCCGATAGAGGGGATCGCCTTCGTTCTGGCGATCCACCACCGCAGCCATGCGCTCCAGGGTGGTTCGGACCTGTTCCAGGCTGCACAGCCCGTGATGCAGCCAGTTGGCGATGTACTGGCTCGAGATGCGCAGGGTGGCGCGGTCTTCCATCAGGCCCACGTCGGTTATGTCAGGCACCTTGGAGCAGCCGATGCCCTGGTCGACCCAGCGCACCACGTAGCCCAGGATGCCCTGGCAGTTGTTGTCCAGTTCGCGCTGGATCTCATCCCCGGAGAGCGTGTGGTCCAGCAGGGGCAGGGTCAAAAGTTCGTGCAGGCTGGCCCTCTTCTTTCCCTGTAGTTCGGCCTGGCGGGCAAAGACATCCACTTCATGGTAATGCATGGCGTGCAGGGTCGCGGCAGTGGGGGATGGCACCCAGGCGCAGTTAGCCCCGGCCAGGGGGTGCCCCTGCTTGGTCTCGACCATCTGCTTCATGCGGTCCGGCATGGCCCACATGCCCTTGCCGATCTGGGCCTTGCCGGAGAATCCGCAGGCCAGGCCCGTGTCCACGTTCCAGTCTTCATAGGACAGAATCCAGCTGGAGTTCTTCATGGCCGCCTTGGGGACCATGGGCCCGGCTTCCATGCTAGTGTGAATTTCATCGCCCGTGCGATCGAGGAAACCGGTGTTGATGAAGATGACCCGGTCCTTGGCCGCGCGGATGCATTCGGCCAGATTGACCGACGTCCTGCGTTCCTCGTCCATTATTCCGATCTTCATGGTGTGGCGGGGCATGTGCAGCGCGTCCTCCACACGGTCGAACAGGTCGCAGGCGAAGGCGACTTCTTCGGGGCCATGCATCTTGGGCTTGACGATGTAGACGCTGTCCGCGCGGCTGTTGCGCAGGGAGCCGAGTCCCTTGAGGTCGTGCAGCGCGACAAGGCCGGTGACCATGGCGTCGAGGATGCCTTCCTGGACTTCGTCGGAACCGAGCAGGACCGCGTCCGTAGTCATGAGGTGCCCCACGTTGCGCACCAGCAGAAGGCTGCGTCCGGGCAGGGTCAGGGGCTTGCCGTCGGGCGCGGTGTACGTGCGATCAGGGTTCAGGTTGCGGCTTACGGTTTTGCCGCCCTTGGGAAAGGAGGCTTGCAGGTCGCCGCGCAGCAGGCCCAGCCAGTTGGCGTATGTCTGGGCTTTGTCCTCCCCGTCGACGGCGGCGATGGAGTCCTCGAAATCGACGATGGTGGTCATGGCCGCTTCCAGAACCACATCCTTGAGGCCCGCGGGATGGGCCTTGCCCACCGGATGATCGCGGTCGAAATGCAGCTCGATGTGCAGGCCGTTGTTACTGAAGAGCAGGACTCCGGGTGAAAATCCGGCGAAAGCCTGTGGAGTCCGGAGCGATGTCTTGCCATCCGGCAGCGTCATCTCGACTTCCCAGGCGGAGTTTTTTTGCGTGAGCCGGTATTCCTGAACATCGGCGTGACTACCTTCGCTCAGGGGCAGTGCCTTGTCCAGGAAGCGGCTCGCAAATTCGACGACCCTGGCTCCGCGCACGGGATTGTATGCTCCGGAGCGTGTCGCTCCATCGTCCTCGCTGAGTACGTCCGTGCCGTACAGGGCATCGTAGAGGCTCCCCCAGCGGGCGTTGGCCGCGTTCAGGGCGTAGCGGGCATTGGTGGCCGGCACAACCAGCTGCGGTCCGGCGATGGAGGATATTTCGGGATCGACGCCGCAGGTCCCGATGGAAAAGGGCAGACCCTCCGGCACTATGTAGCCGATCTCGCGCAGGAGCTGCTCGTAAGCGACGGCGTCGTGGGTTTCGTCCTTGTGCCGCTTGTGCCACGAGTCGATGGTGTCCTGCAGATACTGGCGTTTGGCCAGCAGCTCGCGGTTGCGAGGGGACAGGTCGTGCAGGATGCTCTCCAGGGCGGCCCAGAATTCAGTGTCCGTCACGCCGGTTCCGGGCGCGGCTTTTTTGCGTATCAGGTCATGAAGGGGCTTTGCGACGTTCAATCCGCCGACAGGAATGTAAGTCATGGGCTGCTCCTTGGTTTAATGGAAATTGGTCCTACCAATATCAGGCCACAGGCTTTGGGTCAACGTCGGACACGCCGGAGAGCTGGTCGTCAAGCCGTGAAAGTGAGGCTCATTTTTGAAAGGGCAGGTCGAAACGATGTGTGCGGAATGATGGGCGCTTCGGACTGGCGCTGTGCGGAATTTTGCATGGACCGCCCTTGAATCGGGAGCGCATGGCGACTACCTGTCGATCATGCACAGTCAAACACAACCGAAATGAACGGAGGACTCATGAAAAGCTTTCGCAAGGAACTCTGGTTCCAGGTGCCGACCCGGCGGGCCTTTATCAACATCACGGGTGATGTCGAACAATGCCTGGCTGAAAGCGGGATCAGGGAAGGGCTTGTGCTTGTCAACGCCATGCACATAACCGCCTCGGTCTTCATCAACGATGACGAGTCCGGCCTGCATCACGATTATGAAAAATGGCTGGAAAAGCTGGCTCCCCACGAACCCGTTTCCCAGTACCGTCACAACGTGGGCGAGGACAATGCCGACGCGCACATGAAAAGGCAGATCATGGGCCGCGAGGTGGTCGTGGCCGTGACCGGGGGGCGGCTCGATTTCGGGACCTGGGAGCGGATATTCTACGGGGAGTTTGATGGACGCAGGAAAAAGCGGGTGCTGGTCAAGATTATCGGCGAATAAGGCTAAAATGGAGCACGAACAGCAAAAAACGCCCTCTGCAGTCGTGATGCGGAAGGCGTTTTGCCGTTTGCGAAAGGGGAAAATCAACCCAGGTTTTTGGCCGCGAACTCCCAGTTGATCAGTTTTTCAAGCACAGCCTTGACGTAGTCGGCACGGCGGTTCTGGTAGTC
This sequence comes from Deltaproteobacteria bacterium HGW-Deltaproteobacteria-18, assembly GCA_002841885.1. NCBI lineage: Bacteria > Deltaproteobacteria > Deltaproteobacteria bacterium HGW-Deltaproteobacteria-18. Next base: position 51,703 of record PHBE01000022.1, on the reverse strand, counting down.
CAGGTAATAGGCGTGTTCCCAGACGTCGATGGTCAGGAGGGGCTTGAAACCGCTGGTCAATGGCGTGTCCGCGTTCATGGTGTTCATGACCTTGAGCGTGTCGCCGTCTGCCACCAGCCAGGCCCACCCGCTGGCGAAACGTCCGACTGCCGCAGCGCTGAGTTCCTTCATGCATGTGTCCAGATCTCCGAAGGAATCGTTGATCCTGTTTTTCAGATCGGCGGGCGGGGTCCCTCCGCCCTTGGGGGTGAGGCTCTGCCAGTAAAAGGTGTGGTTCCAGGTCTGGGCGGCATTGTTGAAGATGGCGGTCTTGTCCGCCTTGCCGCTGGTTTCGAGAACTATTTTCTCCAGGGGCATGTCGGCAAATTCGCTGCCCGCAATGAGCTTGTTCAGGTTGTTGAAGTAACCCTGGTGGTGCTTGCCGTAATGAAAGCCGATGGTCTTGGCCGAAATGACGGGTTCCAGGGCATTGTCCGCGTAGGGCAGGGCCGGGAGTTCGAGGGGGGCGGCCCAGGCGAGGCCGCGCAGGCCTCCAAGGGCGAAAAGGAGTGCGGCGCTGGAAGTGGCTGCCAGAAATTTTCGGCGGCTCAGACCGCACGATGGTGTCGGAAGGTTTTTGTTCATGGCTGTACCTCGGATGTGGTGACGTTTTCGGACAAATTGCGTGAACCTCGGATGCCGCGGGAAGCAATGCCGTCATCTCTGCCGGCGTCTCTTCCGGGTGTGAATTTACGGGAGACCTGTCATTGTCCGTATCGCGTTTTGTCGGCTCAAGGCAAGCGTGATTGAAATTCTTGTCCGCAAGAAACCGGCGGGATGGGTCTTGAAATGCCAATGGCCGCGTGAGGCGGCCATTGAGGAGGGATGACAGGGGCGCGGAGGCTAGAAGAAAATCAGACCCTGTATAAGTCCGATCATGGCGCCCAGCACTGCGCCCACCACTTCGATGAACCTGAATTCCTTGGACATGATGGACATGAGCAGGGCTTCGAGCCGATCCATGGAGAGGTTTTCGATCTTGTCCTGGATGAGTTTTCTGACATCGAGGGAAGTCTCCAGCTCGCTGGTTGCGGTCTCGAGCAGGCCCGGCACGATGCGGTCCAGTTCCTTGTCCAACAGTTCCTTGATCTTTTCCATCATGGGGCCGTCCAGAAACATGGCGATCATGGGATTCAGTGTCCCCAGACGCTTGGACAGAAACTCGGCGAATCCGTCCTGGATCCTGTCTTTGAGCTTGGCCGCGAATTCGGGGCGGCGCATGACGTTCTGGATGTCGTCGTGGGAGAGGAGCTCGCCTTCGATGACGGCGGCCAGGTTCATGGCCAGCGCTTTTTGTCTCTTGGGGAAGATGCCCTGCACCGTCAGACTGCCGATCTGCACCGGACGGCGAGGGTGGAAGAGCATCTTGATGGCGATGAAGTTGGTGATCCAGCCGATAAAGGCGCAGATCAGGGTCGAAAAGCACAGTTTCAAAAGCATGGAAATCTCCGGATCGCGAATTCAGGCCCAGGCGGGACGGGTGATGTTTCTATTCGGCGCTGGGCGGGACTTGCTGATCCATGGTGCGGGGGATGTCGTTTCTCAGCGTACTCTTGATCTGGGCGGTGAAGGCCGCAAGGCCCTGGATCTGGATGCCATCGAGCATCTGCTCCTCGGATTCGATTTCGGAGCAGGCCTTGGCGCTGGACCAGATCAGGTGGATGCCCGCAGTCTGTTTCACGCCTTTGGCGTTGGCCAGTTCGATGACTGCCATGGCGTTGGAGCGGCGAACCTGCTTCTTGACCTGGGCGGGCAGGGCCGGGACCTTGAGCAGATCGTTCTTGGTCAGGAACATGTAGGTCAGGCTCATGCTTGGGCTGGACATGGCCTGGTTGCGAAAGCCCGCGTCCACTCCCACGCCCTGTTCCTGGGCTGATTTGATCATGTGGAACAGGTCGCCTGCGATGCTCTGGGCATAGTTTTTTTCTGTCATGGTAACCTCGTGTTGATGGTGCCGGGACTTCATCCGTCCCGGCCCCGGCTCCTTTACACGAGGCTTCGGCGTCAGGCAAGATGCCGGGTCAGGCGAAGGTGCGTCCGTCCCAGGCCCATTTGCCGGGGTCCGCATCTCTGAAGACGATGTAGATTCGCTGGCTTTCAACGCCCGCCTGCGTCTGTATCAACTCCGTCAATTCCCCGGCCAGCTTGCGGATCAGGTCGTCTTTGAGCCCGAGTGCGCTCAGGGACACATGCGCCACGGGTTCCTCGTTGCCTCCGAAAAACATGGGCACTTCATCGTTGATGATGACCATCATGTAGGTTTCGGCCTTGCAGAGCCCAGTGCAGACACAGTCGGAAAGAGAGCGCATGAGCGAGCTCTTGTCCTGAACGCGGATATTTGTGGTGAGTTCAAGGCAGGGCATGTTTCCTTCTCCTTAAGAAATTATTGTACCACCCATACGGTGCAGTCCTTGGCGAGATGCGTGACTTTTGTGGTCACACTGCCGAACAGAAATTCCTCGGCGCGGGACACTCCCCGGCGGCCGATGACCAGAGTGCCGAAATCACCTTGTTGCTGGACCTGCAGGATGTCGCGGGCAATGGACGTTCCAATGCTGCACTGCTGTGCGGTGGGGTTCACCGGTGACTGGCAATGCGGAACATAGGAGATGGTCACCGCGTCCGGCGATATGCCCCTGCCGGTCAGGTTGGACTTGGCCTGTTGCAGGAATGTGCGGATGCGCAGCTCCTGGGCCTGGCTGGCTTCGACCCAGGTTGCATCGTCCTCATACAGGTCGCGATTGGGCGGTCGTTCAATATAAAGGACCGTGATCAAAAAGCCCGTGCTGCCTCCGAGCAGTTCGGCAACATAGGTCACGGCGCGGGCCGCGTTGTCCGAAGTGTCTACGGCAATGAGAATTTTCTTGGGGTCCATGTTCCCTCCTTAACGGTTGATTCCCCCGCGGCGGATTTCTTCGATGCAGGGCTCAAGGTCTTCAAGCATTTCGCCAATGTTGAAATAGAACACTTCGGAGGCTGAGGAAAAGTGCATGAGCACGTTGTTCAGGGCATGGGGCACGTAGGGATAGACCTTGCGCAGGTTGGCCAGGCGGTTCTTGAAAAGCAGGGAAAAGTCCGCCGCTTCGAGCGAGATGTCCGTCTTGCCGTCAAAATCCGGGCGAGGGATGTTGAAGGTGGTGCAGAATTTCTTGCCGACCAGAAACAGGAGCAGATTGCCCAGGCCGAAGATGTCCAGACCGAAGGGGTTTTCCTGGAATTCGTAGGTGTAGTCGAAATCAATCCACACATAGTTGCCCGTGCCGTACTCCAGCCACAGGTGGTCGCGGCGGATGTCGCCATGGTTCTCGCCGTGCTTGTGCAGGAATTCGATGGCCCGGCAGGCTTCGACGAACTTGGCAAGAATGTCGGGCAGCAGCTCGAAGAAGTAGGTCTTGTGATCAGCTTCCAGGCGGTCGATGTGCAGGGCAAGAAGCTCCCCCTTGACCACATCAAGGACGCGCACGTTGTTTCCGGCCGTGTCGTCGTGGGAGTAGCCCTGCATGAAGCGCATGTCTCCCTTGACCAGATCGAGGATGCGCGCTTCCTTGCGGGGGCTGCGAAAGCATTCGATCTGCATGCTGCCCATGGACACGGGAAAGCGCTCGTAAAAGACCAGCTTCAGGATTTTTCGTTCTCCCGTGGATAACTCCCGGCAACGCTTGACCCAGTATTTGGGGTCTTCCACGCCGAAACTGCGTTCCTTTTCGTCTCGTAGCACCAGAAAATATTTTCCATTAAGATCGATCACGTCACCGTAGCCGATGTTCATGAATTCCGAGGTGTCGGTGAGCAGTTGCCCGGCCCGCTTGCGTGGGAATTCCGGGTCGAAACGGCTGATAATCTCGTAGGCATTGGTCATGCGCGTCTCCTGCGTCTCGCTCTAGGCGTGGTTGCGCAACTTGAGTTCGAGGGGGTGGGGTCGCAGATATGTCTGGTCCTGAAGATAGAACTCCTCGTATTTGAGCACATAGTGATTGAGCAGGGTCACGGGCACGATGAGAGGCAGGAAGCCGCGGGCGTACTGGTTGATCAGTTCGAGCAGTTCCTGCTTTTCATCCGGCAGCAGCTCGTTCTTGAAGTAGCCCATGATGTGCTGCAGCACGTTTCTGTGCTTGGGCGGCGTGGCCTTCATGCGCATGGCGGTCATGAGGTGCTCGTGATAGCTCTTGAAGAGTTGCTCCTTGGGCATGGATTTGCCCCCTGCCACGAGTCTGCCCATGGCCCGGTAGATTTCAGGGCTGTGTGCCAGAAGCTGGAGCTTGTGTCGCGTGTGAAAGGTGATCAGATTGTTCAAGGTCTGGCCGGATTTGATCATGTCGCGGTAGCGGCGCAGAACGAAGATGCGGTCGATGAAGTTTTCGCGCAGGTGCACGTCGTGCAGGCGTCCCTCCTCTTCGACCGGGAGCAGCGGAAAATGCTGCATTAACATGCGCGCGAAGATGCCTACGGACTGCCCGGCGAGATTGCCCGATTCCGAATAGACCTTGACCCGCTCCATGCCGCTGGACGGGGATTTGCTCTTGAAGATGAAGCCGCACAGGTTTTCGGATTCCAGTTCGGCCAGACGGCCGGTGGCCCATTCCTGCATGCGCCCGGTGTGGTCGATGCGGGTCTTCTGGGTCAGAAGGCGCGGGGATTCCGGGTCGCCCACCAGGCGCATGGCCTCACGCGGAATGGGCAGGCCGCATTCCACCTCCGGGCAGACCGGAACGTATTCCACATATTCACCCAGGGTCTTGGTCAAAAAAGGGTCAAGCTTGTGCCCCCCGTCGTAGCGGACCTTCTCCCCGAGCAGGCATCGGCTGACACCCAGCCGGATGGGTCGGTTCATGATATTCTCCTTGCCGGCCGGCAAATCCGCATCGGCATGCCTCGGCTCCGGTTTGTTTTTTTGAAATATTCCCCAATTGTCACCTTGCTGTCCAGGATCACGGAGTGGTTTTCATAATCGTCATCCAAGACCGATGCGAGTCTGCTTTTGAAAGTTGTTGACCAGGGAGTAGCTGTCCACCTTGAGTTCCATGACCGCGCTGTCGGACGCGGCCGCGAAGGCACTCAGTTCCGGATGCCTTTTTGAAAAGAGTGTCACCGCCCTGTGCCTGCGTTCTCCGTCGAGTTCGGTGGCAAAGGCCGTCACCGTCACGGCCTGGGCGCTGGCGGGATCGGACGGATCGTTGCGGGCCGTGCTGATCAGGAAAGAGACGTTGGGATTTGCGCTCATGTTGTCGTATTTTGCGGTTTGCCGCGGCGTGACGAGGATCAGGGTCCGCAGGTCATGTGCCGCCACGAAGGCCATCTGGCTGCACAGCGGTATGTCCATGAAGGAGGTCGCCAGAACTCCGGAGCGTTGTTGGCCAAGGATGCTCTCCAGGGTTTCGCGGATCCCCGGTTCGGCGATGGTGGTCTCCACAAAGTTCGGTTGTGTCATCAGAGTCGGCATTGCGAGCCCTCCTTGGGTGGGGTGATGGGGCCGAAAAGAATTTTTCCTCCGGTCTTGCGGGCCAGCGCCGTGAGCATGCCCCGAAAGAGCGGTCCATGTACGGGCATGAGCAGGTACCAGTAGAGGATGCCCATCAAGCCTCTGGGCAGGAAGCGGGCGCGCAGGGTTACTCTGGTGCGGCCTGAACCTTCTTCATCGATATCGAACTGGAGCAGGGCTTCGCCCGGCAGTTTCATTTCGGCCAGCAGGCGCAGGCGCCGATTTTCGTCGACCACCAGCACCCGCCAGAAGTCCAGGGCGTCACCGACGCGCAGCGTATCCGGGTCACGCCGTCCGCGACGCAGGCCCGGACCGCCGATAAGTTTGTCGCTGATGCCCCGGAGTTTCCACATCCAGTCCCCATACAGCCAGCCCTCGTTCCCGCCGAGGCGGACGATGGCCTTCCAGACCTGGGACGGGGTGGCGGCCAGGGTCAGGGTATGCGCCGACTCCAGTACCGTCCCCCCGGCGTAGGGCGCATCGCCGCAGTCAATCCATTCCGGCACGCGCTGCATGCCCGCGTCGGACCAGCAGGTTTCCACCTCGTGCCGGACCGTGCGGTCGAGGGCTCGTCTGATGGCCTCTTCGCATGTGAGCAGGCGGGCCGGAACAAGCTCCCTGATGCTGTTTTCCCGGCACACGACCTTGTTGCGCAGTCCTTCGGCCAGGGGGCGCGAAAGGCTGGACGGGACCGGCGTCACCATCTGAATCCAGTAGGAGGAGAGTTTCGGGGTCAGGACGGGGATCGGTATGATGAGGCGCGGCCGCAGCCCGGCCACGCGTGCGTAAATGTCGAAAAGGTCGCGGTAGCTCAGGATGTCAGGCCCGCCGATGTCCATGGTGCGCCCGGCCGTCTCGGGATGTTCGAGACAGCCTGCCAGATATTCGAGCACGTTGCTCACGGCGATGGGCTGGCACAGGGACTTGACCCAGGCCGGAGTGATCATGACCGGCAGGCGGTCCACCAGATAGCGCAGAATCTCGAAGGATGCGCTGCCCGAACCAATGATCATGGCCGCCCGCAGCCAGGTCAGGGGGACCGGCCCGCTGCCCAGAATCTCACCTACCTCCATACGCGATTTGAGATGCTCGCTCAAATCCTTGTCCATGTCGCCGAGGCCCCCCAGATAAATGATCCTTTCAAGACCGGCCTCTTTGGCCGCGTCGCGCATGATGATGGCAGCGCGCTTGTCGCGGTCCTCGAAATTCTTCACTCCCGGATACATGGAATGGACCAGGTAGTAGGCCGCGTGACATCCGCGCAGTGCCTCGGTCAGCGCAGATTGATCCAGGGCGTCGGCCTGGGCCAGTTCCACGTTCTCGTGGGTGGCGAAGGGCCTGCATCGCAGCTTCTCCGGATTGCGCCCCACTGCGCGCACTTTCCAGCCTCGTTCGAGCAGGGCAGCGACCAGGCGGCCTCCGATGTAGCCCGTGGCGCCAAGCACGGCGACGGTCCGGTTGTTTTCCATTCCTCAACTCCTGATAATGTTTGAGGTTACAGATAGTTCCTGCGCGGCATCTGGCAACCGTCTTTACTCTCGTTCTCAAGCAATCTATTGTTTTTGAATGTCCTTGAATATTTACCACTGACGAGGTTACCATGAATATAGATGTATTTCTGGATGGTGGCGAGTTGAAAGATGCCGTGCTGCTTATGTTTCGATCCGAAGGAGCGGATTGGAGCGAGGCGGACCTGGAGCTTGCACGGCCTTTCGGCCTTGACCCGTCCATATCTTTTTCAGGCAAGGCCGGGCGGACCCGCCTTTGCTCCACGCCTGGCGGATCCTGTCTGCTGGTGGGCCTCGGCAAGGCCAGCGATCTAGATCTGGACGGATTTCGCGCTGCAGTGGGCACGGCTGTGCGCGTCGCCGCCAGCCAGGAGCTTTCCTCCCTGGCCGTGGCTTCCGAGCATCTGGACCGGTTGGAACTGATCGACGACCTGACCCTTGAGTGCGTCGTGGCTACGCGCCTGGCCGGGTATCGCTTTGTCGCCTTCAAGTCCGACCCCGGCGACGAGGATTGCCCCGCTTCCCTTGCCGTCTTGAGTCAGGACACGGATATGCAGGAAAAAGTGGCCCGGGCGCTGGCCGTGGCGGAGGGCGTGATTCTGGCCCGCGATCTGGTCAATACACCGGCCAACGTGGCCACGCCCGAACATCTGGCCGGGGTTGCCCGCGATCTGGGCGCCCGGTTCGGGTTTGGCGTGCAGGTTTTTGGCCCTGAGGAAATAGTGGGGATGGGCATGGGCTCCTTTGCCTCGGTTTTTCGCGGCAGCGACACTCCGGCCAGGTTCATAGTGCTCGATTCGGCGCCGGGCAGCGACGCGCACCCCCTAGTCTTCGTGGGCAAGGGCGTGACCTTCGACACCGGCGGCATCTCGCTCAAACCGTCCGCGAAGATGCATGAGATGAAAGGGGATATGGCCGGAGCCGCAGCCATTCTGGGATTGTTCAGGGCCCTGGGACAGGCGGGAGGCAGCGTGCGGCGAGTGGTGGGGCTTTTGCCCTGCACGGAAAACGTGCCCGGCAGCAAGGCCACCAAGCCCGGCGACGTGGTCACGGCCATGAACGGCAAGACCATCGAAATCCTGAACACCGATGCCGAGGGCCGCCTCATCCTGGCCGATGCCCTGGCCTACAGCGCACGCTTCAAGCCCGAGATCCTGGTCGATCTGGCGACCTTGACCGGAGCCTGCCTCGTGGCGCTGGGCACCAAGGTTGCGGCAGTCTTCGCCACGACCGCGGAGCTCGACCAGCGCATTCGCGAGGGCGGCAGCCGTGTGGGCGAGAGATTCTGGCCCATGCCGCTTTGGAAGGAGTACGGAGAGCCTCTGAAGGGCGATGTGGCGGATCTGAAGAATATCGCCACACGGGAAGGGGGGGCGATCTACGCGGCCATGTTCCTGAAGAACTTCGTGCCCGAAGGCGTCGACTGGGCCCATCTGGACATTGCGGGACCGGCCTGGACCGACGAGAACGCGTCCATCTTCAGGCCCGGCGGGACCGGGTTCGGCGTGCGGACGTTGTGGGAGCTGGTTGGTGCGTATGATGGGCGCGAGGGGGAGATGGCGCTGTAGGTGTAGGTAGGCGGATTGGAAGGAGCTTGGTCGGGAGTCGCGTGGGAGAGGATCTGACCGGGAGATGGAGCTTGGACAGTGGACGCGTGAACGGGTCGGGCCGGGAGATTGTGCTTGATCGGTGAACGCGTGAGCGGGCCTGGTCGGAGTCGGAGCGTCGAAACTCCCTCCGCCGGCCTCGTAATGTTTCCCCGCTGCGTGCAGGCCCCCTCGGCTTGCGCCGGAGACGATAGAGCAGCGGGGAAACAAACGATGCCAGGCTCGGTCAGACAGTCGACGCCCCGACTCCGGCCAGGCCCACTCACGCTTGGCGACAGGGCGGTAAGGAGCATGAAAGAGAGTGGTCATGTCCTCCGTTTGCGGGTTCCTGAAGCCCTGTCGCCGCTCTGCCGCCCCCGTCATTGCGAGGAGTCTTCGCGCATAGCCCGACTTTCGACGCGGCAATCCATGCCTTTTCGGCGAAATTACCACAACCAGACAAGGTGGAAAGACATGCGTCTCTTCATAGGCATTCCCCTTCCCGGCGAGTACGCGCAAATCATTCGCAAGATTCAGGACGACTGGAAAAAACGGCTGACCTCGAAGGTGTCCTGGGTGCGTCCGGAACTGGTTCATGTGACGCTCAAGTTTCTTGGAGAGGTGGAAGATGACAGGATTGAAGCCATTGCCCAGGCGATGCGGGTGGCGGCTCGGGGAAGTTTCGCCGCGCAGGGGGGACCGGGCGGTCTGTTTCCTGCCAGAGGCGCGCCGCGCGTGGTCTGGATTGGCTTGCGCCAGGGGGGTGAAGACTGCGCGGCGAATTTTGAGATGCTTGAGAGGCAACTGGATAAAGCCGGATTTCCGGCCGAATCGAAACCCTTCTCCCCGCACCTGACCGTGGCGCGGGTCAAGGCAGCTGCCCGAAACGACGACTGGTCCGGCCTGCTCGCGGACCTGGACAGGGATTGGCCCGTGTTCACGGTGGATCGCTTCGTGCTCTGGCAAAGCATCCTCAAATCCTCCGGGCCGGAGTATCGCAGGGTGGCGGAAGCGGAACTGGCAGGCAAGAGTTAGCGCCGCTTAAAGATCACCACTCCCACCCGGTCGATATGTTCGAGCAGTTGGGCTTCCGTGATGGCATCGTAATTAATGACATCAAAAAAATAGGGCATGGGCGATTCTTCATTAAGAAGGCTGGCCAGCCGGATTGCGGATTCGTAAGCAAGGTTGTTTCCCTTGATGGCCAGGTCAACATCCGAACCGTGTTTGTGAGTTCCTTTGGCCCTTGAACCAAAAAGAATGACTTTGTCTATTTCGGGGATTTGTCCCGCAGCCTTGGCGATCAGCGCCAGGTCGCCCTCCAGCAGTCCAATGCCGGAATATGCGTTCACGGCTGCTGTCCGATCCTGTCACGGAAAATTGCATGCAGGGCTTTGAGCAGGGGAAAGTAGGCGTTGCGGATTTTTTGTTCTACGAGGTTGGCCGTCTGCTCGTTGTACGTGTGCGTGGTCAGGTTGCGGTCTTCCAGGGCGCTTATCCAGGCATGGCCGTCGGTGACAAGGCCGGATTGAAAGCCCTGCTTGATGGCCTGGCGCGGGCTCGTGATCGTAAATCCTTCAGCCTCCTGGTAATCCTTGAGCAGCTTCCAGCTTTGCTCGAAAGCCATTTCAAAGAACTGGATGAGTCCCGCCCGTTCGATGACGGTCATTTTTTCGATAGTCATTGCCGATTCAAGTAATGCGAATGATTTATCGAACTGGTCGAATCTTTGCCGCCAGCGTACATCGTGGGTATCCATGCACTGACCCTCGTTCAGGGGCCGGAGCGTTTGCTCCGGCCGGGTAATTGTTTCTAATCCTTTTGCTCTGAACGCCCCATCCCGTTTATGGCCCTGGCATAGGCCAGACGCAACTCCTCGAGATACTTTGGATCGGCTTGGCCTTTCCAGGTGCTGACTTCCAGAAAGCGTTTGGGAATCTTTACGCCAAGGGGGTCGAAGCCGCCCGCAATCCTGGCCTGCCAGCGCAACTTCTGGATGGAGCCTCCCGCTTCGTCGAGGTTGTCGGCCAGGTTCCTGCCTCCGAGCACGGTCAGACACTGGCGCAGGGTTTCGGGGTCATAGACCTTGCGGGCAAAGAGACAGGCCACCATGGAGGTCAGGATCGCTCGCTCGCGTTCATCCTCCAGCAGGAAGGCCAGGGCCTTGTCCACGTCCTTGGGCGCGTTCGACTGGTCGTAGCTGTAGGCCCCGGTGTCCAGGTGCGAATGCCGAAGGCCCAGGGACTGGGCCACGTAGAAGACCTCGCCCGTGGCGTACCCGGCCATCTCCTGGCCCAGCACGCAGGCGAAATCTTCGCCCCCGTAATGCTTGGCCGCGACCATGGTCCCGGCAGCGAGGAGTTTCCAGAACTCGTTTGCCGCTCCGGCCAGCAGGTGCACGGCTTTGAGATACCCCTGGACTTCGCCGAAGCGCAGTTCGATCCCGGTCTGCTCCGCCGTGACCACGCCCTTTTCCAGCGCCTCCGTAGCCCAGGCCAGGGCCACTCCTCCGCTCATGACGTCAAGGCCTGCCTTTTCAACCTCATCCATGACCGTGAGGACGTCCGGGGCGTGGGTCAGGCCGAGCATGGATCCCGTTGCGAAGATGGGCTCGTAGTCGTATCCTACCTGTCGGTAGAGGTACTGGTTGTCCTTGTCGAATTTCTCGCGCACGAAGCCGATATGGATGCAGCCCACCGGGCAACCCGAGCAGGCGGCATTGCGCAGCAGGGTGTCGTCGGCAAAACGTTCGCCCGTGATGCCCTCGATGCCCGGGTCCGAGGTGGCCTGCAGGTTGCGCCAGGGCAGGGCTTTGAGTTCATTGAGCGCCTCCAGGTTCGAGGCGGTGCCCAGATTATGGTACTTGCGCATCATGTCCGTGTCCGTGAGCTTGCGGAAGATGTCGGCGTACAGCGCTCCGTATTCCTTGCCCTCGGGCAGGTCCTGGGAGCCGTTGCCCTCGATGGCGATGGCCTTGACGTTCTTGGCGCCCATGACCGCCCCTCCGCCGAGGCGCCCGAAGTGGCGATAGGTGTCGACATTTATGCAGGCCATGGCCGACTTGTTCTCTCCGGCCGGTCCGATGCGCATGATGGTCCGGTGTCCCGAGCCCTTGAGAATGCGGCGCAGGAGTTTGCCGGTGGTCAGGGCGTCCTTGCCCCACAGGTAGCCCGCATCCATGAGTTCAATGATGTTGGCGCCCAGATGAAGGACCGTGGGCCGCTCGGCGCGGCCGATGACGACCAGGGCGTCCAGTCCTGCGAAACGCAGGGCCAGGGCGCTGCGGCCGCCTGCATGGGATTCGGCGTACTGGCCGTGCAGGGGCGAGGTGAAGGCGCAGACGGTCTTGCTCATGAGCGGAAAAAATCCGGTCAGGGGGCCGATGCAGAAAATCAGGGGTTGTTGTGGATCATCCCAGGCCATGCCGGGCTTTGCGTAATCGAGGTGAAGTTTTGCGGCCAGACCCGATCCGCCGATGTAGGTATCCACGCCGGACATGGCGCGGATGGTGGACCGGCCTGTGGACAGGTTGACTTCCAGGATCTTGAAGGTTTCAGCTATCATGATTCCACCTCCTGCATTTCCAGACAGTCATGCGGGCAGAACTCCACGCAGTTGCCGCAGTGGATGCAGACATAGGGCCTGCCCTGGCGATCCTGGGCGATGGCGTCCACCGGGCAGGCGGCGACGCATTTGCCGCACTGGATGCAGAGTTTTTTCTGCTGGGTGACTCCGCCGCCCTTGCGCTGCTTCAGGCTGCCCGTGGGACAGGCCTTCGCGCAGGGGGCAGGGTTGCAGGCCAGGCAGACCTTGGCCAGAAAGCCTGTGGACAGGCCGCCGGATGACAGGATGCGGATGCCGGCGTTTTCCCAGGACAGACATTTGTGGACCACGCGGGCGCATGCCAGAGAGCATGAATGGCAGCCGATGCATCGGTCCATGCGGGTCGCGACGAGTTGTTTCATGAGTGCTTTCCTGTGGATTTGATTCTAAAAGGTAAGGGTATGTGTCTTTGGCCCGATTGTGAAGGGGCGAGCGAGTGGTTTACAAGCCGGGGCAAACGTGAAAGCGAGAAACGGCACAGGAGGTGAACGTGGCGGAACGTGTTTTTTCCATCGTGACCAGACCGGATACGGGACTGGAACTTTTCGAGATCATTGAGGATCATGTCCGCGAGCTGCATGGACGCGGCATGGCCAGGACAGTGGGCTACGAGGTCATGAGCAACGGCCGGGTCATCCTCTTGAAGGTCCGGGGCCCGGAGGAAGATGTCATGCCTTCTGACGAAACCCTTGAGTCCGTTTTGGACGACACTTTCGTGGCCCGGCTCGAAGCCCTGGCCCAGGAGCTGGTTGACGGGTTTTATGTGCCGTCTTTTGCCCATTGCGCTTCGGAATTGGGTGAGGATTGAAGGCGGGGGTGAGCCCCCCAGGTCTTGAAGAAAAAGATGATTTTTCGAACAGATTTGGACGGCTCTGATTAGAGCCGTCCAATTTTTTTGAGTTGAATTTCAAGGCAGGACAAGGCTGCGGGCGTGATTCCGGAAATGCGTCCGGCCTGTCCGAGGGTGCGTGGCTGGATGCGGGTCAGCTTTTCCGTGACCTCGCGCGAGAGACCGGGAATCCCGGTGTAGTTCATATCCTCGGGCAGCGTCGTCTGTTCCATCTTCTCAAAGCGGTCCACCAGCTCCTGCTGACGGCGCAGATAGCCTTCGTATTTGGTCTTGATCTCGGCTTCTTCCAGCGCTTCCTCATCATACTCGTCAAGCTTCGGCCACAACGGTGCAATGCTCGCGATGGTCAATTCCGGCTGGCGCAGCAGTTCCTTGAGGCTGACCGCCTTTTGCGGGATCTTTCCGCCCATGGCCTCGACCATGTCTTTGGTTGCGGCATCGGGCCGGATGCGGATGCCTTCCAGTCCGGCCATGATTTCGTTTACGGCCGCATGCTTGAGGGTGAAGCGCTGCCAGCGGCTGTCGTCGACGAGGCCCAGATCGCGCCCGATGGCGGTCAGACGCTCGTCGGCATTGTCCTCGCGCAGCAGGAGCCTGTGCTCGGCCCGGGAGGTGAACATGCGGTAGGGCTCAAGCGTGCCCTTGGTGACCAGGTCGTCCACGAGCACGGCGATGTAGGCTTGGCTGCGGGTCAGGATCAGTTCGGATTCGCCGCGCAAGGAGAGGACCGCGTTGATGGCCGCCCACAGCCCCTGTCCGGCCGCTTCCTCGTAGCCCGAAGTGCCGTTGATCTGCCCGGCCATGTAAAGGCCGCGCACTAGCTTGGTCTCCAGGGTGGGCTTGAGCTGGGTCGGGGGAACATAATCGTATTCGATGGCGTAGCCGGGCCGGATGATCTGGGCTTTCTCGAGTCCCGGAATGGACGCCACCAGAGCCTTCTGGATGTCCAGCGGCAGACTCGTGGGGATGCCGTTGGGGTAGACCTCGTGACTGGTCAGGCCTTCGGGTTCGACAAATATCTGGTGCCGGTCCTTCTCGGGAAAACGGGCGATCTTGTCCTCGATGGATGGGCAGTAGCGCGCTCCGGTGCCCTTGATGACCCCGGTGAACATGGGCGAGCGGTCGAATCCGGTGCGGATTATTTCGTGGGTGCGTTCCGTGGTGTAGGTCACGTAGCAGGGCAGCTGCCTGAGCCTTATGCCGGGACTGTCAAAGCTGAAGGGCCTGGGCGGGTTGTCTCCGGCCTGTTCCTCCATGACGGAATAATCGATGGACGATTTGAGCAGTCGGGGCACGGTGCCGGTTTTCAGGCGTCCAAGCTCAAAGCCCAGTTCGTTCAAGCGGGGCGAGAGGCCGTGGCTTGCCGGGTCGCCCTGGCGGCCGCCGCTGAAATTGTCGAGACCGACATGAATGAGGCCCTGCAGGAAAGTGCCCGTGGTCAAAAGCGCCGCACGGCAGGCAATGGCCTCGCCAAGGGTGGTGACGACGCCTGTGACGCGTCCTTCCTCCACGGTCAGTGATGCGACCGTCTCTTGGCGGACGAAGAGGTTCGGGCAGGTGAAAATGTCCTGTTGCACGACCCGCACGTATTCGGTGCGGTCGATCTGGGCGCGGCTGGAGCGTACGGCAGGCCCCTTGCGGGTGTTCAGGATGCGGAACTGGATTCCGGCCTGATCGGCCCATTTGCCCATCATTCCACCCAGCGCGTCGATCTCCTTGACCATGTGCCCTTTGGCCAGGCCGCCGATGGCCGGATTGCAGGACAGGTGTCCGATGCGGTCGGCGTTGATGGTCAAAAGGAGTGTCTGCATGCCCATGTGCGCCGCCGCCATGGCCGCTTCGCAACCGGCATGGCCTGCGCCCACGACAATGACGTCAAAGATGTCGGGCACGGTCGGGATGGTCATGTGCTTATGCCTGATCATCGAAAAGGAGATGGGCAAACACCCGGGCGTCGGCGATGGTTGCCGTCATGGAGGAGTGCTCGTTGGGCTGGTGCGCAGTGTGCATGAGGGTGGACCAGCAGATGGCGGGAAGACCTCGCTTGCGGAACGCTGCCGCCACTGTGCCGCCGCCAATTCCGATGACACGCGCTTCAAGTCCGCGGGCCTTCTGCAGTGCTGCAGTCACCCGCGAGACGGTCTCGCAGTCGACCGGCGTCGCCGGCGCCGCCTGTTCTCTGACCACGGGCGTAAAGGTGATGCCCACGCCCCGCTCAAGCTCCACCGTGTCGCAAATGGCCCGCACTTCCCGCTCGATATCTTCCAGAGGGTAGGTGGGCAGCACGCGGCAGTCGAGATGAAAGACGTCCTGGCCGGGGATGGTGTTCACGTTGGGGACGTTGGCTTCCATCTTCGTCGGCGCAAAGGTCGATACGGGCGGATCAAAAAGGGGGTCGCAAGCGTCAAAGACCGTGTGCAGGCGGTCAAGAGCCAGGATCAGCGCCGAGGCCCCGACCAGGGAATTCACACCGGCTTCCGGGGTGGAAGCGTGGCACTGTTTGCCGCGGATCGTGAACCTGAGCCAGAGCACGCTTTTTTCGGCGACCTCGATGGCCTGTCCGTCAGGAGTGCCGAAATCCGGGATTACTATCAGGTCGTCCGGGGCAAAGACATGCGGGTGATGGCGCATGATGTATTCGATGCCGTAGGTGTTGCCCGTCTCCTCGTCGGCCGCGAGCAGAATGCCAAGGGAGAGATCCGTGTGCGCGTCCGCGAGTTCCAGGGCACGCAGCAGGAGAAGCGCGCTGACCATGCCCTGATGGTTGTCTTCCACCCCCCGGCCGTAGATGAGGTCTCCCTCCTGGCGCAGGACGAAAGGATCACCCTGCCACAGGGAAAGGTCCCCTGTTGGCACCACGTCGGTGTGCGCGATGAGCCACAGCGTGCGCGGGTTCCTGCCTGGCCGCTTGATGATCAGGTTCGGGCGGTAGCCGCAGTCGACGCTTTCGTCGGGGGCCTTGATCATTTCCGCCTGCACGCCTGCAAACCGGGCAACATGGCTTGCCAGGTACTCGGCTTTCATTTTCTCACCCTGCCCCCCGTTGGTCGGGCCAAGGGCAGGGATGGCCACAAGGTCCGCCTGCAGTCGCAGCAATTCAGCGCGGCTGTTTTCCAGGAGTTCAAGCACGGTGCTCAGCATGGTGGCTTCCTCTGGGGTTGTGGATGACTTCAAGAGTCACCTTTGCCCGGAATTTTGAAGAAAAAAAAGGCAGGAAAAACCTGCCTTGTACGAAGTCCGTGATGAAAGGCTTAACGACCTTTGGCTGCGCGCTTGGATGCCTTGAGCGGGTTGACCTTGGCCTTGCCCTTGCCGGGTGCGGTCTTGGTGTGGGTCGAGAAATTGCAGGTGCCCAGTCTCCACTTCGCTGCAGGCTGGGGATATGTACCGCAAAATTTGGCGCTTTCGAATTCTCTGATCCGCTCGCAGCCTTCACACTGTTCCACAATCGGGTGCATTACAACGCCGTTGACCTGAACGCCTTCGTCGGTCTTGACGGCATTACTGAAATCTACTGCCATGAGGCTCCTCCATAATTTTGTCCTGAAATGCTGCCGCGTCTTCGGCCGGTGAAAATAGCGGCTTTACGCTGATCACCGGAAACTCGCTTTATTTTTCGAATCAAACATAAAAGTCAAGCTTTTTTTCCTCCGCCAGGAGGCGCTTTTCTTCTCCAGCCCAGGCTTCAAGCCCCTTTTCAGGTCTGGAGGATTATTTGTGCTCTCATTTTAAGGCGAGCATCCGACAGGCTTCTGAAATCAGGCATAAAGAAACCAGGGCCTGCAGGAGACCCTGGTTCTTGAATTCGTGTGGCTGCTCCCGGGCCGTGAGTCAGCTAGGGCTTTTTGGGATCTTCAAGGCTCAGGAAGGACAACTCGTCGTCGCTTGATTTGCCGGAAGAACTTTCCGAAGAATCGTTTCCGAAATCAAGGAGAATCTCTGTCTCCTGGGAGAATGAAGGTTTTTTGGCAGCGGCGGATTTGGAGCGGGGCTCTTCGTCCAGCGGGGCGAGCATTTCTTCGAGTTCCGGGATGAAAAGGTCTTCGCGTTTGGGCTTGCTCGGGGCCGGTGTCTGCGGGGCGGCCGGAGCGTCGAAGGAGGAGCTGAAGTCAAGCTCGACAATCTCTTCGGCGGGAAGTGTTTCCAGAAACAGGTCCTCTTCCGGTTTTTGCGCCTGCGGTTTTGGCGCGGGAGCCGCTTCCCTGACCGGGGCTTCGGTCATGGTGAAGTCCAGATCCGGAAAATTCGAGACGTCGATTTCGGTATTTTTCGTGGCTGCCGTGGCGGCTGGTGCCGCGGGCGCGGACAGATAGTCGTCAGAGGAGCCGCTTGTGTCGATGGAATGCGCATGGGCCTCGGTTTTCTGCATCGCCTGGGCAGACTCGGTCGCAGGCCTTGGTGCGGCGGAGTCTTGTTGCAGCCAGTTGACCCCCGAAGCGGAAAGCCAGTTCAGATATAGGGCCTTGCGGGATTCTTCCCAGTCTGCTCCGCACTTGGGGCATGCGCTGACGTGATCGAAGGAATGGAATTTACATTTTTTACAGTACATGGGGTGTCCTGAATTGGCGTTAGTTTATGTTTTCGCATAACCCTGTACACTGAAATGCTTCTCTTATGCAAGCAGCCCGGGCATTGATGAAAAATGAAAAAGCGTCTTCTGGAACGCGCACGGCGAAGGTCTGTATTTCGTGGAGCGTGTGCACGTCGGCTGGGGCAAGGATTTCCCGTGGCGGTTTCAGAAAAAGAAGGAGGCGGGAGACTTTTGTTTCCCGCCTCGCATAAAACCGAGATGACTAAAAACCAAATGCGATGTGATTCCGGTCCGTTCGCCTGGCCTGTTCTGGGCCGGCGGTTGGCATCCATGTTGTCATTGTGACTGGAATAAACGCCTCTACAGTCTGTTACCTGTGTTACCTTGGGAGTTTCCTTCCAACGCGCCTTTCAACCAACAATTTGTTTTTGGTTTCTGACCAACGCGCCTCTTTCTTCAAATCGAAAGATGTTCCCTAGGGATGTTTACAGCCGACACGCCTGTGATAGAGGTTTTTTCCTGATTTCTTTCCAACACGCCTCTGCAGTACAGATTTGGTTGTCGGTTTCTTTTGAACGTCACCTTCAGACATTGGAACCATTTTGATCCGCATGCGGCAGGTTCTTGACTCCACTTAGTACTGCAAAGCCAACGAAAGTCAAGGTCTATTTCTTGCGCATTCTGTCGGCCATGATCTTGGTTACCGCGGCGAAGATGCCGCAGATGATGCCCATGAAAAAGGCCTTGGTCGGCTCGTAGCCGAACCAGCTGGCGATCATCCCGATGGAGCCGCCGATGATGACCCCGCGCATGACGGCATGGCTTGGGGTGTTTTCATTTGATCTGTCGCTCATTTTGCCTCGTATGCGGGCCTGTTTCAGGCCTTGTTTTTTGCATCCATCATTGCGTGAAGCTGGTTCAGGATGCGTTTTTTGTAGAATTGAACCACGTCTTCCTTGTTCATGATCATGTCCAACTGCCTGGTATGGATGAGTATGTGCCCAAGAATCTCCAGATGATTTTCGATGAATTGCTGATCGCAGTCGTCCAGTCGGGCGAAGAGCGCGTCTTCGCGTACTCTGGTCCGGAAGTTGAATTCGTCAAGTATTTCCCCGACGAATTTTGCTCTGCGAACCTTGCGCTGGTGATCCGCGGCTCCGCCCTTGAACTGGAAGCGGATGTAGTTCTCACGGGGCCTTGGCCCGGCCAGGGCCTCCACGGAGGTGAAGTGGTAGCCGAACCGCGACTGCAGGTTGCAGAAGTGTTTCGAGATCATGAAATAATTTTTTTCCGAAAACTGGGAAGCCATGGCCGGTTCCAGGTTCCTGTTGGTCGCGGACTGGAAGAGTACCGACATGAAGCCCTTGCAGTCGATGCAGGGAGGGCCTTCCCAAGGATAGGCCACTATGCCGCGCCATAGCGCGAGCATGGGAACGGAGGTGATCTTATCCAGCGGGATCATCTTGTCGCCGGTATCGCTTACAAATCCGTCCTCAAGGTTGATGATCCACCATTGCATGGGAACTATGGTCTTGAGCTGCTTGCTCGATCGGGGTGAAAAATTGTGGTCGCGGCCGAAGCTGAACATCTCCTGTACGGATTTTTCATGGCAGAAGCGGGTGATGTCGTGCAGCGTCTTGCAGTTGGCCGGAGTGAAGTCGAGCCCGTCGGGGTCGAGAAGGTTCAGGGGAATGATGTAGCGGTTCACGCGTTGCAGCGTCTGGAAGACCGGGCTTCCTGCCATCATGTTCGGCCGCTGTGGCTTACGGTCCAGGAGGCTTTCCTGAAGTCCGGCGTAGACCGCGCAGTTGTCTGCGTCGAGGGTGATTTCCTGTCCGGCTTGAAGGAGGCTTGTGGCTGAAGGGACGCCGAACAGGCCTGGGACCTTGAATTCCCGGGCCACGTTGGCCAGGTGCCCGGCGACACTGCCTTGTTCGGTGATGACGCCCTGGCAGCGGTTCAGGACGGCGGCCCACTTTGGAGCAGCTTCCACGCAGACCAGGATCGCGTTGTCAGGCAGCATGAGGATGTCCACATCCTTGCGTACGATATGCACCACGCCGTGGGCGGTGCCTGCACTGGCGGTCTGGCCTTCATGAACCAGGGGAGTCACCCCTGGGAGCAGTTCCGATGCGGACTGGTCCTGGCGAACTTCCAGCGGTCGTGTCTGCAGGAGGACGAGCCTTCCCTCCGGGGAATAGGCCCATTCGATATCCTGGGGGATGTCGTAGTGTTTTTCTATGCGGACAGCCATGGTCGCGAGGTCCATGATCTGAGGGTCGCTCAGGGTCGGTTGCTCGCAGAGCGCCGGATCGACCGAAACGCGGCAGACGCCTTCAGCGGCCGAACAGACCAGCGACGATTCCTTGCGTGGCACCTTTCTTTCAATGATTCGCGGCTGAGGTTCCTTTTCCACGATGAACTCGTCGGTGGTCGCAGTGCCGTCGACCACGCCTTTGGCAACTCCCCAGGCGGAGGTGATGCGGACATGGGTGCCCACGCCGTTCAGCGGGTTGGCCGTGTAGGCGACGCCTCCGGCCTGCGAGGTGACCATGCCCAGACACCCGACGCACATCAGCACGTCATCGTCCCGGATGCCGAGCATGTAGCGGTAGGTCATGGCGTGAGCGGAGTATTTGCTGGCAACGATTTCCTTGTAGCCGTCGACAAGGCTGTCCCGGTCAAGGTTCAGAAGGGACCTGTGCTGGCCGGCAAAGGAAGCTCCGGCGCTGTCCTCGCCCAGGGCGCTCGAGCGGAGTGCCACGCGGACATTGGATCCCTCGCGTTCACAGAGCCTGTCGTAGGCTGTGAGAATAGCGCTTTCGAGTTCGGGCGGGATTTCGGCGGCAAGGATCATGCCTCGGATCTTGGCGCACAATTCCAGCAGGGCTATGGGCTGGTCCGTCTGCGGTTCTTCGTCCGGATCTGGCGCTTGGGCGGTCCCGGCCGCGAAATGGGATGCCATGGGGTGCCCGAGTACGAGGCAGTTGATTTCGTCCCAGAGGCCTGAGTGCTGCATGAAGGTCATGTAAGCTCGGCCGGTTATGGCGAATCCGTCAGGGACCGGCACCTGCAGGGCATTGCGGAGTTCACCCAGGTTGGCCATCTTGCCGCCCACGTCGTCGATGTCGCGAGCCGTGATGCGGTCCAGGTCGAGAATCAGGTCTTTGCGGCGGGCGGTCTGGCGCAGGGAGAGTTCCTGTTGGATACTCTCCTGAATGGAACGCATGGCGTCACGCAGGCCAAGATATTTGCCTGGGGCGAGGAACAGAAGGTTTTCAACAATGGAAAAGACTTTGGCCGTGGCTCCGGTGACCCGCGACCTGAGGAAGTGCATGCCGAAATGTCGATGCCCCAGGGCCGCGCTTTCGAGGTCGGTCATGGTGTCCAGGGCCGAGTTGTTGGCCGAGAGGAGCCTTCGAAAGGCCTGATATCTGGCCTTGAACTCGTCATCCTGTCCGCTGTCTTCCTCTTGCGCGGGCGGGCCAGGGGAAAAAAAGTTTCGGACGCGCTGCATCAAACTCATTCGTGCTCCATGCCGGGGTTCCCGGTGGCTGTATACCGATTGCAGGGAACGTTCGGTCAATCCCGTTGTCTTCTGACACAAAAGAAGCCCGGCCTGCAACGTTCACGGACAGCCAGTCCCGCCGGGGAACCGGGAAGGGATGCGTTCAGCGTCGAGGGAAGGAGTGGCTGCCCTTGAAGAATTCATCGACTTTTCGGGAGACTTCCTCGTCGTCGTCGAGACGCAGGTCGAGGCTGCGGATTGAAGCCAAAAGTCGTCCAAGGGTGGTCAGCCGGTCCAGAAAACGGCTTTCGTCATATTTGCGGATTTCCGCCTTGAGCGCGTCGCCGTTCTGGCTGACTCGGAATCCGAGCCGACGCAGGATGCCGGCCAGGAGCGTGGCGCGGCGAACGCGTTGAACGTATTCGGCGGCGCCGCCCTTGAAGGAGAAGGTGATGTAGTTGTCGTTGATGAGCGGTCCGGCATAAGAGTCTATCGTGGCGAAGTGGTTGCCGAGCCGTCCGCTGAAATTCACGTAATTCCTTGATACGACGGCGTAACTCGCAGCTTCCGGGTTGGCGTCGGCCTGGTCGCCGGCCACTTCGGGATGCGTCATTCCGGTCAGGATTGCCTTCAGCGGTTCGCAGAGGAGTTCTTCCGGGCCAACTGTTGGGGCGTGTTCGCGCGACACGACTCCATCGCCCAGGTCGTACAGGAAAATCCTGAAAGGCAACCCGGTGCGCAGTTCATGGGCAGGGCTTTTTGCTGACGGGAGTTCGTCCGAAAGCCGGAACATCTCGCTCATGGCCACTTCATGGCAGAAGCGGATGATGTCGTGCAGGGTTTGGCATCCTCCGGGCGCGAAGTTCGGCATGAGCGGATCGACCAGATTCAGAGGGATGATGAACTTCAGCGCTTCCTGCAAGGACTTGTAGACGGGGCTGCCCTTCATGAGGTTGACGGGCCTGCGTTCCGAAAGGATTTCCTGGACCCGGCCTGCGTAGACCACCCCGTTGGTGGCGTCGAGGGTGATTTCCGTGCCGTGGGCAAGAAGATGGGTGGCGCGACCCACGTCCACGAGGGTCGGAATGCCGAATTCGCGAGCCACGGAGGCCATGTGTCCCGTAGTGCTGCCGATGTCCGTGATGATGCCGGCGACCTTGCCCATGGCGGCCACATAGGCCGGCGATGTCTGTCTTGCCACCAGAATGGCGCCTTTGGGGATGTCATCAAGGGCGTGGTCGGACTGGACGGAATAGACCACGCCCGAAGCTACCCCAAGGGCCGCCGGCTGGCCGCCGCACAGGAGAGGGGTTCGGCCGGGCACGAATTCGCAGCATTCGGCCCGTTCGGTTCCCTCGGCACGCACCAGCGGCCTGGACTGCAGTACGAAGAGGCGGTCTTCATGGTCGAGGGACCACTCCACGTCCTGGGGCATGCCGTAGTGTGTTTCGAGCCGCAGGCCGTATTCGACCAGGGTCCGAACTTGATCGTCCGACAGACAGGATCGTTTCCGGTCTTCGTCGGGCACGGGCCTGGAGACGATACCTCCCTGGGGCAGAATGGTGAAGGCCGAGGCTTTGTCTGCGGTCTCGGCAGTGACGGTTGTGCGGTCAGCGCGCCGGATGCGCCAGAAGTCAACATGCGAGGAGCCGTCGACCACGCTCACTCCAAGTCCCCAGGCTGCGGAGAGAAGCACATCGTCGCTGTGGGCGGAGTTTGGGTCTATGGTGTAGAGCACGCCGCTGGCCTTGGCCTGGACCATGTTCAGGACCAGAACGCTCATCATCACGTCCTGCTCCGAATAGCCCTTGGAACGGCGGTAGAAAACGGCCCGGGCGGTGAAGGCGCTGGCTACCACGGCGCTCCATGCTCGCGGAAGGGCGAAGGGGGTGGCGCCAAGAACGGTCGCGTGCTGGCCGGCGAAAGAAGCATCGGAATCCTCGCAGACTGCAGATGAGCGCACGGCAAGGCGCACGTTGGGGCCGAACCGGGACACCATGCCGCGAGCCTGCTCCTGCAGTGCCTTGTCCAGACCCGGGGGCAGGGGGGCGATCATGATCCTTTCGCTGGCTTTGGCGCAGATACGCTCAAGGGCGCCTATGTTCGTGATGTCGATTCCGGCAAGTTGGTGCCGGAAGGTTTCGAGAAGTTCGGTATGACGAAGGAAAAGGGCTGCGGCCGAAGCCGTTACGGCGAAGCCCGACGGCGTGGGCAGGCCGACACGGTTGCGGACCTCGCCGAGGTTCGCGGCCTTGCCGCCCACTTCGTCCAGGTTTTCAAGAGAGATTGCATCAAGCGGCAGGACGAGGTCCTGGCCATCGAATGTCCGTTCGCGCAGGATGGCGCTCAGGGCCGCTCCGCCTAGATGCTGCAAGCGCCCGAAGAGTGTTGTGAATCTCCCCTTGGCCAGTGCGTTCATGTCTTCAATCAGGGAACAGCCGTGCTCGAGCAGCCCGCGCATGTGCAGCAACGCATCTTCCTGGGTGAAGGAGCGGCCTTCGTAGATCATGCGCTCGAGCCCGGCCATTTCCTCCAGGATGTGGTTGTTGCTGGCCAGCAGACTTTTGAAGAAACGATACTTTCGTTTCATCTCCGGGTGGGCGTCGGGAGCTGCGAGGTTCCTGCCGGTCGTCGTCTTCACGGCAACGACCTTCGAAAGAGCCGAAGGCGCTCGGCCAACCGGATCGGTTGCAGGGGTATTTGTCTGCGCATGTTCCTGCAGCATGAGGCATGCGCCAGATTTCCAGAGCGGATTATCATTGCGTTCTCGTCAGCTGATGAGCGGTCGTGCTTCAAGGGGAAGTTCGATTGTTATGGTAGCGCCCTGCCCGGCCGTGCTGTCAACGGAAATCCTTCCGCCGATACGCTGCAGGATGCCATGGGAAATGGATAACCCGAGGCCTGCGCCCTTGCCGGGTGGCTTGGTGGTGAAGAAGGGATCGAAGATCTTGTCGAGGTTCTCCCGGGGGATGCCGAAACCCGTGTCACGAACTTGCAAACGGACGCCGCCTCCTTCCGACGGGGCGGTGGAAATGGTGATGGATCCGCCTTCGGGCATGGCGTCCATGGAGTTGTTGATCAGGTTGATAAGCAACTGGCGCAGGAGGGCGGGTTCGCTGAGAACGACGGGCAGCAGCGGGGCGAGCTCCTCCCGGATTTCAATACTCCGCTGCGACGCTTCGCGGCGTCTCAAGGTAGCGACATCAGCGACGAGAGTGTTCATTTCCACGTCGCGAATCGTGCCGTCGGTCTTGCCGCCAAAACTGAGGAGTTTGTGAGTGATTTCCCGGCTACGGGCCGTTTGAGTCACGATCTGGCGCAGGGATTCCCTGAGTTCTCCGGCGTCGGGATGGTCTTTGAAGGAGTCGCGCCGGAGCAGATCCTGCATCCAGCCCGCCTCCTCTCCGATGATGGCCAGGGGGTTGTTGACTTCGTGGGCGATGCCCACTCCCAGTTGGCTGATGGCGTCGAGCTTCTGAATCTGCAGTTCGCACTCCCGCAGACGGCCCGCGTCCGTTTCCATTTCTTCCTGGACCTTCATGAATTTTTTTGCCGCCCGCAGGGACGCCGCGCCCAGGACAAGCAGGCAGATGACGGCCAAGGCAGCGAAGCGTGTCATGGTGCTGTGCAGGGTCTCGGAAATCTCCCTGCTGTCGTGCTGGGCAACGAGCAGCCAGCCGGGAAGGTTGTTCAGTGGCAGCGCGACATAAAGAAGAGTGGTATCGGACCATTCGCGCCGGGCAATCTTCGCGATACCGGCGTCATTTGCGACCAGTGTCCCGTCGACACGGTCTAGGATACCGCCATGCAGGACGGACCTGGTCTGCAGGGTTCCCGCATCGTTTACGAGGAACGTTTCGCCAGTACGTCCGAGGCGCTCCCGATCGAGTAGGGTGCTGAAGAGATGCGCGTTGACGGAGAGTCTTGCTGTTGCCGAAGCCAGGTCCGGCCCCTCCCCGATGGCGATGAAAAAGCGCGGCGTCCCGTCATGGGCGGCCTGGACTTCGGTGACGAGAAGTCCTTCTTTGTTCCGCAAGGCCGGCGGCAGTTGCTGCGGCAAGGGCTGGCCGACTGCGTACCTGCTGCCACTGCGAGGATCCGTCACGTCCAAGCCATCAATCCAGATCATTGAACGCTTGAGGGATGTGAAGGCGAGCTGCAGTTCTCCTGTGGACATCTCACCGGGACGTTGAGACAGCATCTCCAGGAAAGCTCCGGCAGAATCCATGCTGTGCTCGACTCTGGCCCTGCCTGCTTCCGCAACGACGGCGAGTTGCGTTTCAGCGGAACGGATATGTTCGATGTCAACGCTTTTGAGCGCGTAGAACAGAACACATAAGGCGACGAGAAAGGCCGGAGCCACGGTGAACAGGACAATGGCGTTTTTGAGGCGTTTTCTATGCATTTCAAGACGTTGAGGAGTCATCTGCTCACCGTGCCGCTTGGCTGTTTGGGTTGGTGCTAAGGTGTGCCGGTCGTGTTTGAATCCATGACGCTACCGTGCTGCAGCTTTCCCAAGCAGGCGGTTTTCGCCTGCTCCATCCAGAGTCGCACTCCCGGCCAGGACCTGCGCTTCACGCAAGAGATGCGGAGCAGCCTGAGGTCCCTGGGCCATCCGAACAGCCGGAAGGCAAGGGTTCAAAGCGTTCAAAAAAACGAAAATTCGTTGCCTGCTGCCGGGGGAGCAGGCTGTAAACATGGAATTGCTGGGCACTAAACTGTCGGCCCTCTGGGCTGCGGCAGCAGAACACAAAAGCCGCTGATCAAGCTTAATTGCCAAAGAAACGGTCCCAGAGCGAGATCGCCAGATTCAAAGCGAAGAGTCCCGCCAGGCTCGCCGGCCAAAACCACCACTTTTTGAGTATCGGAGGGTTCCAGGCTTTACCCCGGGGCAGATGATGCAGCGGCTTGTGGTCGGTATTTCCGGGATTCGGGGGCGATTGCCGAGAACTGGCTTGGCTTACTTGTTCTTCTTCGTTGAAACTGAAATTTTCCTGCATTTGAACCTCTTTGCAAAGGGAACGCCGTTTTCCCGCGGTAAGCGACCCGGAGGGAAAACGACGGGTAATTCCAGCCCTGGTAGGAACTAGATACGCAGGCTCTTGTGCATCCTGTCGAGGATGGCCTTTTCCTCCGCCCTGCGCAGACGTTCGTCCCGATCTTTTTTGATCTTGAAGGCTTCCTGAATTTTCACCACGAGATACTCGTACTCGCATGGTTTCATGAGATAATCGTAGGCTCCCAACCGCATTCCTTCCACGGCCGAGGACACGTCGCCGTGACCGGTGAGCATGATGACTTCCACGCCGATGTGTCTTCCTCGAATCTCCGACAGTGTTTCAATGCCGCTCAGACCCGGCATCTGGATGTCAAGAATAACCATGTCGAACTTTTCCGCCGCCAGTCGGTCCAATGCTTCCATGCCGCTGGCCGCACCGCTGACTTCGTAGCCTGTTTCCTGCAGCCGTTTGGCAAGGGTGTCTCGAAATTTTTCTTCATCATCAACCAGAAGCAATTTGGGTAAAATATCCATTATATCCTCCTCGTGGAAGTAACACTGCATTGATTCGAGTATGCGCATTGTTTGTGAATACCGTAGCAATGTTTTCATTTCAAGAAATTCCCAACGGTTCTCTGCGAGGTTTAATTGCCTGAATTAATATGGTGAGAGTATGTAAAACGTATTGACGCGTGCAGCGATCTTCCGGTGTGCTCGACCTTCGGAAGCCTTCCTTGCACTTCTGGCTTGGAAGGGGAGCGTTGAAAAAGGTTGAGCCGGGGGGAGTCATTCCCCCCGGCATGGCTGTCTGGACCGTGTCCTTGTGCTGTCAGCATCGGGGCTCGATACAGTTCATCAAAACTAGACCCATCTTTTCTGCAGCTTGTCCAGCAGGGCCTTTTCTTCGGCCCGCCGCAACCGTTCGTCACGGTCTTTCTTGATCTTGTAGGCTTCCTGGATCTTGACCACGAGGTATTCATATTCGCAGGGTTTCATCAGATAATCGTAGGCTCCGAGGCGCATGCCTTCGACAGCCGAGGATACATCACCATGGCCTGTCAGCATGATGACCTCCACGCCGAGGTGTCTGGCGCGAATTTCGGCCAGGGTTTCGATGCCACTCAAACCGGGCATCTGGATGTCGAGTATCGCGACGTCGAATTTGTTGGTGGCCAGGCTGTCCAGAGCCTCGGTGCCGTTGGAGGCTGTGCTCACAGTGTATCCGGTCTCCGACAGGCGTTTGGACAGTGTCTCGCGAAACCTTTCCTCATCGTCGATAAGCAGCAGTTTTGGCAGATTTTCCATTCTATCCCCCTTATCCCGTCCAGGAAGTTGCGGACGGGCAGGCATTAGTCGTTGGTGAATAAATTTAATCAGTTATAATATTCATTCTGAACCGTTGGATCAAAATCATGGAGGAGGGGCAAATTCCCCTCCTCGTTGTGTGCAGTGTTATTGGAATCCGATCATCGGCCAGTAAGTCAGTGCCGCGGTTACGCAGATGGCCAGCAAGACGAGACACCAGGGGATGGCGACCTTGGAGAACTCGACCTGGCTGAAATAGCCAGTGCTGTATGCGATGATTGTCGGAGGGCAGCCGATGACGAGCATGATGAAGGAGGTGGTCATGGGGGCGAGAAGACCGACGGTCTCAACGCTCATGTTCATCATGCTGGCCATGGGCAGGGTCACGGGCAGACTCAGGGCCACGGCCGCCGAGTTGCTCATCATGCTCGACAGGGCCGAACCGAAGAGACCGATGCCGTAGTAGGTGACAAAGGGCGACTGGCCTTCCAGTAAAGGCAGGCAGACCGTAGCAAGGTATTTGCCGAGGCCGCTGGAGAGCATGGCCGCGCCGAGAGAGACGCCGGAACCGAATACGATCCAGGATTCCCAGGGAAACTTGTCACAGATGGTCTTGAAAGAGACCCAGCCCGGAGCGCAGAAGGCTGCCAGGGCCAGAGCCGCGACCACGCTGACATGCCAGCCGGTCAGGTCGCCTGCGAACCAGAGAATGAAAGCGGCGGAGAAGACTGCTGCCACACCCTTTTCAGCGTTGCTCATGGGCGGCATGGACTCGATCTTTACGGAGGCGGGGAGTTCCTTCTCCTTGGGTCGGAAGTACAGGTAACAGATGGCCCAGGTCGCCACAGCGGTGAAGATGGAGACCGGGAATTCGACCATGGCGTACTTCAGGAAGCCGATTTTAACGGCGACGCCCGTGGTCTCAAGTAGGTACTTCTGCGTGATGTCCACGGCCAGGGCGCAGCGGCCGCCGCCGAGCATGGTCCCGAAGCCACCGGCCGATGCCGCCAGGGGTATCAGAATGATGAAGAACTTGCTCAGGTTGTTGCTCTTCTTGGGCGTGATGCCCATGCTCTGGAAGAGGGGCAGGATGGCGAAGAGCATGATGATGGTGATGGTCGCGTCATGGAAAAGGGTCGAGAGCAGGGTGCTGCTAATGGCGATGAAGAAGCTTAGCTGCTTCACCTTGGTTCCCGCGAATTTGAGGATGAAGAACAGCAGGCGCTTGGCCAGTCCGACCTCGTTCAGGATGACGCCGAACATGATGATCATCATGACGAACATGACGGTGTGGTTGGCGTAGGGGGCCCAAGCCGCAGATGACTTGGTGACCTTGAAAATGATCATGAGCGCTGTGGCCAGCAGGGCGGTTACGCCAATGGGTATGGCTTCGGATACCCAGAGGAAAACGATCGGAAGCAGGATGGCGCCCAGACGATGCGCTTCCACCGGGAGAGACTCCGGACGGGGCAGAAAGAAAATGAACAGAAAAAGACCAAGCGCGATGAGCAACTTGATGATCATGGCTTTGGATGACTGAGTCGGGCCCTGTGGCTCTTCTTCGTGCATGAGGAGCTCATCTGGGGAAATATCTCGCACTTCTTGTGCACTCATGGATTTTCTCCTTTATTAATCAGTGTTAACTACGCAGTGGTAACATCGTTTGAAGATACGACGACTTAGAGGCCGCAGGATTCTTTGATTCTGCGGGCGATTTCCCGGTACACGTCGGAAAAGCGCAAAAGGCCAATGAGTTTCTTGCCGTCCATGACGAAAAGAGAGTCATGCTTGAACATGACAAAGCGGTGGAAGGCATTGT
The DNA here is from genome assembly GCA_002841885.1 of Deltaproteobacteria bacterium HGW-Deltaproteobacteria-18. Classification (NCBI taxonomy): domain Bacteria; class Deltaproteobacteria; species Deltaproteobacteria bacterium HGW-Deltaproteobacteria-18. The sequence goes on along the minus strand of PHBE01000022.1, from coordinate 22,476 downwards.
TCAGGTTCGCGTCCTGATCGATGATTTGGGAAGATTTTGGCGGCTGGATGAAGTCCTTTACCAGAATATCCTTGGCAGTGGTGCAGAGGTCGTCCAGTGGCTTGGCCCACAGGGTGGTCTGCTCTTTCATGGGCTGGATCACGTAGCTGAACTTTTCAACGTAGACGCTGCTCTGTTCGTCGACCAGCTTTTCGTAGTCTGGTTCGAGCCCGCGGACCACGTCGAGGGGAGAGAGCTTGCCGACGACCTTGTTTTCACTGTCGGTCACCAGCAGTATGCGCTGTTCGCGCTTTCCGGAGAGGTATTCTTCGTTGGCCCTCTCCAGAGCCATGACCGCTCCTGAGAAAGTTGCTGAGTCCGATATTCTGGGGAATTTGGCTATGGGGACCATGAAATCTTTTACGGATGCTTCCATTATCCATCGCTCCTTGGGGTTGGGCCGGAATTGATGATTGTGCACCATCTTCGCCTCCGACGCAGGTTTATTGCCGATTTCAAGTCGTCAAATAATCTTGCAAATACTATGAGGTGATAAACAATTCCTGTGCCAAATTTTTCTGCGCGATGCGTATTTTTTTATTTAATATTCTGTTTTTAAATGATATTATTTTGATACAAAATTCACAAAAGGTTTGTTTTTTAGTTGGTTGGCAATGTTGTTGCGTAATTTTTGCTGTATATTGCACTTTTTCTTCTTGAGCAAAGTGTCCGGTGTCTGTTATCGGGAAGGAAAATTTGCACGATTTGAGGCTGTGCCGGAAGGGGTTGGAAAAATGGAGGAAGCATGATCAAACCGAAAGCCTTTTTGGAATGGGTGTCCCGGATGCGGCCCGGTGGACCTGTTCCAGCCAGGCGCAAACTCCGGACGCGCCTGCTCGTGACGCTTATCCCCACGTCCCTCATCGTGCTCGCGCTGATGGGGTATGCAACGTATTGGGCGTCATCCGAGTTTATCTCCCTCGCCCTTGAACGCAACTCGCGGATTCATGCCGTGACCACCGCCTATGCAGTGGAAACGTTGCTGGAGCGCTGCAAGCGGCAGCTTCTTTTCGCGGCTCGAAATCCTATGAACGCGGAGGATACGGCCCGCTATCTGAGGGATATTCGGGAACTCGATGGCCTTGAGTTTGCGGAATTCGGCTTCATTCCCCTGAGTGAAGAAGATCCTGTTGTTTTTGTGAGTCGCGAGGGGAAAGAAATACGATTGACGCCGGATGAAGTGAACGCCATTCGGCCCGGTCCAGCGCTTCTGTATGCGAATGTTCGCGGTTTGAAAGCAGGTGAAGTGTGGCTGTCGGAGTTTAAAGAGGTGGAAACTCCGTATCCCATGGCTGACAATCCGCGAGAACGCATGTCTTGTGTGGCGTTGCGCATGGTGACTCCCTATGTGGGCCCTGGCGGAGAAATGGGCGGGTACGCCTATCTTTCACTTAACGCCAAGGTGATTCGCAATGTGCTCTCTCTCTATGAGTCGTCCAATTCTCCCGTTTTCGCTTTCTCGCGCAATCCAAAATTTCAGCGGTACACCTTTTTTTTCGATCTTGGGGGGTGGGTGCTTTTCCAATCCGAATCGGAACAGGATGACGATGGGCCTCTGCGTACCTTGAATATCCGGAAAACCTTGTCCGGAACTCTGGGCAGGCCCGGCATGCCAGGGGCGTTCCGTCCCGCGGAACGGAACGAAAATTATTGGCAGACCGTCGAGGATGTCCGCGAGGGGCACAAGGATATAGTCCGGCCGTTCAATCGAGTGGAGTCCGCTTCGCCCTACAGTGAACATTTTCTTGCCTACGCCCCGGTACGCCTGATTCTGGCCCCGGATCAGGACGCCAGAATCATCGGGGGAATCGCCTATGAGGACCGGAGCGTTCTGGTCGACCTCGCGGGATACCGACATATTGATGTCATGCTGATCATCAGCGCCATTTCCGTGCTGGTTCTGGTGCTGGCCATCGTGCTGGTTGCCAGGGGAACCACGCTCGGCCTGCAGGAGCTTGCCTATGCGGTGAAGACTCTCACGGAAAAGGGCGAATGGGAGGAGGTCCGTCTGATCGAAACGGGCTATGAAGCAGAGATGCTCAAGGATTCGATCAATTCAATGATAAGGACGCTGCAGGCGCAATTCGAAGAAATCAAGTCGAAAGACCTCAAGATCGAGTCCGTGGCTTTGAAAGAGCCGGTGGAGTTGAGTATGGGGCCCGCCGTATCGACGCTGGACGCCGATTTTCCCGAACTTGTCGGTTCGGGGCCATACATGAAGCAGATGAAGCGCGATATCATCAAGGCCAGTCAGGTCGAAGTGGACGTGCTTATCGAAGGCGAGACCGGTACTGGCAAGCAATTGGCTGCCGAAGCCGTGCATCGCCTGTCGTCCCGAAACGACAAGCCCTTCATTTCCATCAATTGCGGTGAACTGGACGAGAATCTCCTGCTCGATTCCCTGTTCGGTCACGTCAAAGGTGCGTTCACGGACGGCAAGGGTGACCGGCGCGGTGCTTTTCTGCAGGCCGATGGCGGGACGCTGTTTCTGGACGAGATTCAGTCCGCATCAATGAAGGTCCAGCAGGCCTTGTTGCGAGCGCTGTCCCTGCGCAAGATCAAGCCGCTCGGCAGCGACCAGGATGTGGACGTGAACGTGCGTCTTATCACGGCCACGAATGTCGATTTGAAGGCCCTGATCGGTGAAGGAAAATACCGTGAGGATCTCTATTACCGGCTCAAGGTGATAACCATCACAACTCCTCCCTTACGGGAGCAGCGGCAGAACATCCCGGTTTTGGCCATGCACTTCCTGAAAGAGGGAGAACACATGGCCGGGAGGTCTGAGCTCGCCCTTTCGCGCGGGGCCTTGAAAGCCCTTGTCTCCTATGATTGGCCAGGCAACATCCGGGAACTCAAGCATGTGATCATAACGGCGGCCGTGATGTCCGAGGGGCGCGTGATCCAGTCTGAGCAATTGGGCATAAACGGCAAGGCGAGAAATGAGGATGACGCATTCGGCGAGAGCGCGGATTCGTTTGCGCGGGAGAACGGGGACGGTTTTGAAAACACCTTACCCGTAAGATCCGATAAAACTAAACATGACATAGTGTTGCCTTTTGATCTGAACTCCCGGCAGGTCATCGCATGCGAGTATGTACGTGCGCATGGGAGCATTTCGAGCAAGGATCTGCTTGGCCTTCTCGATGGGGAGATTTCAAAGCGAACCGCGAGCTATGACCTCCAGGACCTGGTCAGTCGCGGCCTGCTGGTCAGGGTCGGCCGTGGCCCTTCGACGCGCTACGTGTGGCCCTCGGGCGGCTCATCCTGAGCGGTATCGCTGTTGCGCCCTCTTCCGGGGTCGGCTATGGATGCTCTGCCAGGTTGAATAACGGGTCGTTGGTTGTTTCAGGAAGTATTCCTCAGGAGCACGTATGTCTGTATTTGGGCTCAAGGATCTCGGGACTAAGATCGCCATCACGGCGTTGGGTTTTTCGCTGATTCCGCTTATCGTCCTGGGTGTGACCATGTACTCCATGTTCGCTTCGGCCTACCACACCAAAGTCCGCTCCAATCTGATGACCCTGGCCGAGAACAAACGTCAGGGAATCGATCTCTTTTTGCGGGAACAGGTTTCCCAGTTGCGCACCCTTGCCTATTCCCACTCCATTGAAGACCTTTCCTCCCAAGAGAAGCTTGAGCAGATTCTGAGCACCATGCAGCTGAGTTCCCGTACGTTTATCGATTTGGGACTCATCAACGAGGAGGGGGTGCATGTCAGCTACTCCGGACCGTACAATCTCTCTGATGTGAATTACAAAAACGAAGAATGGTTCAACCAGGTAATGGTCCGGAAGATCTTCGTTTCTGACGTGTTCGAGGGGTTTCGCGGCTTCCCTCACATGATCATCGCCGTAAAAAAACAGGAGAGAGGCAAGGTCTGGATTTTACGGGCCACCATCGACTCGGATATTTTTGATTCTTTGGTGCGTTGGCTGCAACTCGGAGATCTTGGTGACGCCTACCTTGTGAATCGCAACGGTGAACTGCAGACAAAACCACGGTTCGGCAACAAAAGTAAGGAAATCTACACGGCGTTTCTCGGCAGCCCGTTTTCCGGGGCCAAAGTGGATGAATTCGAGTCCGAAAGAAAGAAAGTGTTCGTCGGAGGGATTTGGCTGGAGCAGAAAAACTGGCTTCTCGTAATTGAGGAGGACATGCACGGAGAACTCCAGCCCCTTTTTGAGACCCGGACGGCGACCTGGGCCGTAGTGGGTGGGGGCATCATCTTCATCATCGTCGGCACGCTCATGATCACGCGCATGATCGTCGTACAGCAGGAGCGCAGTGACAGGCAGCAGGCGCAACTCAACGAGGAGTTGATCCAGTCCAGCAAGATGGCGGCGCTGGGAAAACTGGCCGCTGGCGTGGCGCACGAAGTCAACAATCCGCTGGCCGTTATCCGGGAAAAAGCTGGCTGGATGCGGGATCTGCTGGAAGAAGAGGATGTGAAGGCAAGTCCTAACTTTCAGGAATTCGGGGATGCAGTGGATAAAATCGAGCATCATGTCGAAAGGGCTGGGCAGGTCGTGCATCGCATGCTGGGCTTTGCACGGCGAATGGAGCCTGTCTGCAACAATCTCTACATAAATGATGTTATCAAACAGACCGCCACTTTTCTGGACAATGAAATCCGGTTCCGGAACATCCAGCTCATCTGGAATCTGGCTCAGGACCTGCCGACGATTCAATCCGACGCTGCCCAGATCCAGCAGGTGCTCCTCAACCTTCTCAACAACGCCATCGATGCCATAGACCGTAACGGCAATATCACGGTGTCCACAGATTACGAGGATGAATCGGATATGGTGCGCATCAGCATACGTGATGACGGTCCGGGTATGGACAAGGAGGTCCAGCGGCGCATTTTCGATCCGTTCTTCACGACCAAGAGAGTAGGGGAGGGAACAGGGCTGGGGCTTTCCATCAGCTACTCCATAATAAACAAACTGGGCGGCATCATCCGCTTCGACAGCGAAGCCGGTCATGGTACCGAATTTACAATCCTTTTGCCGGTGAAACATCATGACAGAAAGGAATAATTCACAGATAGCAGCTGTGCAAGCTGGCCCGTCGGTTCTTGTGGTCGATGACGAGCAGGATTTCGTTGAAACCATGGTCAAGCGCATGGAACGCAGGGGGTTCAAGGTCGCGGGAGTGGGTAGTGGCCAGGAGGCCTTGCTGCTGCTTGGCAAAGAACATTTCGATGTGGTCATCCTTGATGTGATGATGCCGGGAATTGACGGAATCGAGACCTTGCGTGAGATCAAGCTCGCGTGGCCCAAGATTCAGGTCATTCTGCTTTCGGGGCACGGGGGCGAGGAAATGGGCCTGCGCGGGATGGCGTATGGGGCCTATTCCTATCTGCTCAAGCCTGTGGCCTTGAAGACAATAGTTGAAACAACCTACACGGCGTTCGAAGAGGCTGGAGTTCGCTAGCGGGAAGCCATGCGTCAGTACACACGACAAACCATAAAGCGGAATTTTTTCGCGGCCATGCTGCTGGCGCCGTTCATTCCCGTGCTCCTGGCGCTTGGGACGGGTGGGTATCTTTTTTGGGATCATGTGCAGCAGGGGGTGCTCGGCCGGTTGACCCTGCTTTCTGCAAGCAGCGCGCGAGTCGTCGAAGTATTTCTGGATGATTTTCTGGGCGATCTGACGATGGCCCAGGTCCATCTGGCCGAGTATCCAGACTCCACCGTAATGCGTGATGTTTTTGACACGCTCTCCGTCAAGCACAAATGGCTTGTCGATGTTGCCCTGGTCAATCCGGACGGACTGGTGAAGGCATATGCGGGACCTAGCGTTTATACCGGCACTCACATTGTCCCTGGAAAGTGGCTGGATGAGGCGTTGCAAAGGGGGAGCAGTGTAAGTGCCGTCATTTCGGGGCAAATGGGGCTTCCCCACTGTATTTTGGCACTCCGGATAAATTCCGGCGATGAACCGCTCATTCTGCGCGCTTCCCTTGATTTGGAAATTTTCGCCCAGATGCTCATGGCTGTGCGCGACGGGGGCTCAGAACTTTTTCTCGTCAATCGGGAAGGAGAAGTCATTGCCGGAAGCGGCGGTCAGATTCTGACCAGAGAGCGCGGACTGGTTGAACATGTCTTTATGGAGCGGGTCGGGACGGCATTCCATGACTCGCGTTCGGACACGGCCTATTCGAGCGTTGTCTTGCGTCATGGCGGATGGATTCTGGCCGCGCGCAAACAGATGGGCGCGGTTTTCAGCGCGACTGGCTCGACCGCGCTTTTTTTGGGAATGTCCCTGCTTTCCGCGGGTATTGTTGTCTTCCTCTCGTCGCTTTATCTGACCGGCTACGTTGAAAAAATGTTGCGTCAGCGCGACGAGGAGCGTGAGGCTTTGCGAGAGCAGCTGTACCGTGCCGGACGGCTGGCAGAACTTGGCGAGATGGCTGCGGGATTTGCACACGAGATCAACAACCCCCTGCAGATAATGAAAAGTGATCAGGCCTACATGGAGATGCTTTTGCAGGATTTTCGGGAAAGGGCCGCATCAGACGCCGCTTTTCTTGGTGACGTGGAAGAGATGGCTGCAAGCATCAATCAGCTCAAGCTTCAGATCGACCGTTGTGCGCGGATCACCCATTCGATCTTGAGTTTCGGCCGGGCGGGAAACTCCGAGGCGCAAAACATCGACCTGGGCAAGTTCATCCCTGAAGTCTTGACCATGATCCAAAAGAAGGTCCAGCTGAGCAATATTGCCCTGCAGGTCGATATGCCTCCTTCGCGTCTGCTTGTGCATGTTGATCCTGGCCGCTTGCAGCAGGTGCTTCTCAATCTGCTCAACAATGCCATGTACGCCGTCAGCGAGGTCGCACATGTCAGGCCCGGAGAGATCGTGCTCTCATGCTCGGCCGAAGGGAGCGACCAGGTGCGTGTCGAGATCAGGGATAACGGAAGCGGGATCGGCGCGGATCAGCAGAAGCTCATTTTTACGCCCTTTTATACCACCAAGCCCGCCGGGAGCGGCACTGGTCTTGGACTGTCACTGTGCCATGGCATAGTGGAGAGCATGAAGGGGGTTCTTGATTTTACCAGTATCAGGGGACAGGGCTCGACATTTTTTCTCCTCTTGCCCAGGGTTTCATCTTCCGCGGATTGAGGGGGAAGAGCCGCCTCGCCTTGCCGGTCTCTCTCGCAAGGCCCGGCCTGTCAGTGTATATGCGAGTTTACGAAGAGGTGATTATGGATGATGCATTGCGGGTTCTGCTGGTCGATGACGAGGAAAGCTATCTGGAAACCGCTGCCAAGATATTCAAGCGCAAGGGTATTAACGTTGAGCTGTGTTCCATTGGCAGGGATGTGGTGGGCATTCTCAAGGAAAAGAAATGCCAGGTGGTGGTGCTTGACTTGAAGATGCCCGGAATGACGGGACAGGAAGTGCTGCGGGAAATCAAGGGCAGCCTGCCGGCCGTGCAGGTGATCATTCTCACCGGACATGCCACTTCGGACGATGCCGCGGTCTGTCTGACCGGCGGCGCTTTTGATTTTTTGATCAAACCTGTAGAAATGAGCCACCTTCTTGACAGGATCAAGACGGCCTATGAGATGTGGAAACTTTCTTCTGATAACTGATTTTTTTACAGGAAGATACAAGGAGAGTCGCCGTGGGCAGACCGCATGTGGTGATCGCTGATGATGAAGCTCGTTTTCGGGATACGATGGCAAAGATTCTGGAACACAAGGGCTTTGTGGTCAGTCTGGTCGAAAATGGCGAGCAGGCTTTGGAATTTCTGGAAACCGCCAATCCCGACGTTTTCCTGCTTGACGTGCGGATGCCGGGGCTGACCGGAGACGACGCCTTGCCGCGTATTTTGGCCATGAAGCCAAAGACCAAGGTCATCATCCTTACCGGCCACGGCGAAGAGAGGGCTGCGCGAAGGGCTTTCGAGGTCGGAGCGTTTGATTATCTGTGCAAGCCCTGTGATGTGGAAGTCCTTGTGGCCCGTATTCATGACGCCGTTCGTTCTCTGCCTGAACCCCGGGAGCGTGAGAGGACCATTGCCGAGCTCATGATCCCCATCGACGAATATACCTGCGTGCAGGCATCAAGCACGGTCAAGGAAGGCATAGAACGCCTCAAGATCGCGGCGGAGAATTTCATTTCCACGGGGCTGATCATGGAATGCGGCCACCGCGCGGTGTTGGTGTTCGAGGGGGAAGATCTGGTGGGCGTGCTGAACATGCGCAACCTCATCGAGGCGCTTCTGCCGGACTATATCTCGGCGACGCACGGCGCGACGAACCATGGCGTAAAATATTCGGGAATTTTCTGGCAGGGACTTTTCAATACGCGGGTTCGCGACCTTGAGTCCAAATGCGTGCGCGACATCATGAACCCAAGACCCCCGGTGGTGGATAGTGAAGCCAATCTGATGCAGGTGGCCGACCTTTTGTGTGCGGAAAACCGCCGCCGCGTGGCCGTCAGTCGGGATGGCAGGATTGTGGGCGTCGTGCGCGAGCAGGAGCTCTTTCACGAAATAGCCCGCTTGGTCCTGCAGCGTCGCTAGACCTTCGCTTTAGCCCGATTGCCCTCAAGCCTTGCAGGTTTCAATAATGGCACGCATGAAGGCAGGGAGATCGTCGGGCGTACGGCTGGTGATCATGTTGCTGTCGATGACGACCTCGTGATCCCGCCATTTGGCCCCGGCGTTGACCAGATCGTCCTTGATGGCGAAAAAGGAGGTCACCGTGCGCCCCTTGAGGATGCCTGCCGAGACGAGAACCCATCCCGCGTGGCAGATGGCCGCCACGATCTTGCCCTGCTGGTCGAAGGCCTTGACCAGGCTGACCGTGTTCTGATCCCTGCGCATGTGATCGGGGGCGTATCCGCCAGGAACAATGATCCCCGCGAAGTCAGCCACCGTGATGTCTGCCGGAGTCTTTTCGGATTTGGCGGGCGTTCCGTATTTGCCCTCATAGCTCTGACCGGCCTTGCCCGAGACCACCACGACCTGCGCTCCGGCTTCCTTGAGTCTGAAATAGGGGTACCAGAATTCATGATCATTGAACTGCGTTTCAACCAACAACACGAATTTCTTTCCTTTAAGTTCCATCATATTCTCCGCGAAGTTATGATTGTCATTCCTTGCATCTAGACCACTTCAAGCTTGATCAGGGCGGAATGCAAAGTCAGTTTGCCCGCCTTTTCAAGGCAGGCTTTTCGCCCTGACGCAGTTCCGGCCATCGTGTTTTGCCAGGTAGAGCAGCTTGTCGGCCTCTTCCAGAAGCTGGACGCGGTTGCTCTGCGCGACATCGTTGCAGGTTACCGCGCCAATGGACACGGTGAGGTAATCCGCGACCGACGAGTCCTGGTGGTCGATATGCAGCAACTTCAGAGCGGTACGAATGTTCTCCGCCAGATGAAGGCAACCGGTCTCGCTTGTGTCGGGGAGCAGGATGATGAACTCCTCTCCTCCGAATCGGGCCAGAAAGTCGGCCGGGCGGCCAAGCGAGGACTGAAGAACCCGGGTCACGGTCTTGAGGCAGTTGTCGCCAGTTACATGGCCGTAGAGGTCGTTGTAGTTCTTGAAATGGTCGATATCGATGAAGAGCAGGGACAGCGGAGATTTCGTGCGCAGAGCCCTGGTCCATTCGTGGACGAATATCTCATCGAACCTGCGCCGGTTGGGGATGTTGGTCAGACTATCCAGGGTGGAGAGGTTTTGGAGCAGGTCGCGGTTTCTCTTGAGTTCCAGATGATTTCGTATCCGTGCACGAATGATCGGAGGGCTGAAAGGTTTGCGTATGTAGTCCACGGCCCCAAGCTCAAGACCCTTGGCCTCTTCGCAGGTCTCCCATTTGGCGGTCAGAAAAACCACTGGGATGTTGCGGGTCCTTTCGTCCTTCTTGAGTTCGGCGCAAACCTCAAAACCATCCAGGCCGGGCATGACGATGTCCATGAGGATGAGGTCCGGCTGTTGTTCCTTGCGGGCCATTTCCAGGGCCATTTCTCCCGTGGTGGCGTAGACGAGATCGTGCTCGTCTCCCAGGACGATTTCGAGTGCCTTGATGTTGACGGGTTCGTCATCAACGATCAAGATCGTGTTTTTGATCGGAAAAGGGGATATGATAATGGCTGCTCCTCCGGATTTTACGCGTGACAAAAGCACATGAACTCATGGGATCTCGTTTTTGATCTAACTGCATTCCTAAGCATCTTTGGTCGATCATGCAACTGAGGTCCTTGGGCGTTGCGAAAAAAAACATGAAGTCCACATCCCCGGCCGAGTGCGTGAGGCCATTCTGCAGATTTGATGTGACCTCCAAAAAAACGCCAGTTAATAAAAAATAGGGATATTTGATCGATATGAATGAAGAAATGATTTTTGAGCAAAACAGGAAGATTCAGCTTTGCCACTCCGATGCAACCGGGAGGATAACGTTTGCGGCCCTGTGCCGTTTTGCCCAGGAGAGCGCTGGATGGCACGCCGAGCGCCTCGGGTTTGGCATGGAGCGGCTGGCCGAAAGGAACCTGGCGTGGGTGCTGCGCGAACAGGCCATGCACGTGTCGCGTCGTCCCGGCCTGGGGGAATCATTGCGGATCTTGACCTGGCCCACACGGGCCGAAAGGATTCTCTGCCATCGCGATTACCGCATTCTTGACGAGAGCGGCCATCTGGTCGCCCTTGGAACCAGCGCCTGGCTCGGACTGGATCTGGCGAGCAGACGTCCGTGCAAGGCCGATTCCTTTTTCCACCTGTCGGCCGGGGTCATGCCGGCATCCGTCTTCGGGCAGCCACAGCCGGCATTGCAGACACCACAGGACGGTTGCCTCTCGGACATCCGCACTGTCCGTGCGAGCGATATGGACGCCCTGGGGCACATGAACAACTTGCGTTATCTGGACTGGATTGCGGATCATCTGGGTCTGTTCGGCATGAAAACCCCCTTTAGCCGCGTGCGCATTCGCCATTCGCGAGAGGTCAGGGACGGGGACAAGGTCGAGGTTCGGCACGCCGTGACGGAGGACGGCGCGGTACTTTTGCAGATGCGTCATCCTGAAGGAGGACGGGAGGTTTGTCTTGCGCGCCTGGATCCGGAAACGCCGGAGCAGGTCACGGCGCTGTGATTCAGGCGGGCCAGAACATGGCCCGGGATGATGGCGGAATGCGTTGTCCGGGAGCGACGTGCCGGAGCACAAGCCCGGCGAGCCGGGCTATGGATTGGATGCGGGAGCCGGTTCCAGGCTGGCGGATTTGACGGGCTCTTCGAGCTGCGCCCTGTATGCGGCCACGGCTTCATTGAACGCCGGCATTTCCTTCTTGGCTATGGGATCGGCCGGCATGGTCTTGAGCTTCAGCGGGTTGATGAGCTTGCCGTTTTGCCTCATGCGGAAGTCAAGGTGCGGACCCGTAGCGTAGCCGGTGCTGCCGACATAGCCGATGGTCTGGCCCTGCTTAACCTTGGCGCCTTTCTTGGAGACCTTGGCGAATTTGCTCATATGATTGTAGATGGTCTCATAGCCGTTGCTGTGGATCACGCGCACGAAACGACCCTGGGATTTGTTGGAGCCCGCCTGCGCCACGATTCCGTCGGCGACCGTGCTGATCGGGGTTCCGGAGGGTGCGGCGTAATCGATGCCCTGGTGCGGACGTCTGTATTTCAGGATGGGATGCATGCGGCTCATGGAGAAGCCGGAGGAAATGCGCGTGAAAGGAAGCGGGGATTTGAGGAACGCCTTGCGCAGCGGTCGCCCTTTTTCGTCATAGTAGGCGGTGTTGCCTTTTTTGTCCGTGTACTGGTAGGCGTGGTAGGTCTGCCCCTGGTTGGTGAAGCTGGCCGCCATGAGCTGTCCGTATCCGACGAATTTGCCTTCCCTGAATTTTTTTTCGACGATGATCTTGAACGAGTCTCCGGTGCGCAGATCCCGCGTAAAGTCGACGTCATACGCGAAAACGTTGCCCAGCCTGAGAGCCAGTTCCTCGCTTTCGCCGCTGGCGGTCACCGCGCCGAACAGGCTGCTTTCAATCACTCCCGATACGGTCTTTGTCTCCATCTCGTAGGGGATGGCTTCGCGCTTGAATTCATATCCGGAATCGCTCAGGGACACCACCAACCGCTCGTTGGAATCGATTTCATACTCCAGGCCGATGAGGGCCTTGTTGGAGTAGATCATGGTCCATGGCTGGCCGGCCCTGAGATTGTCCAGGGGATAGAATTCCCTGCTTTCGTTGCACAGGGAATAAATCTCGGAAAGCCCGAGGTGGCCTTCCAGGAGCGTCGAGGGAGTATCTCCGCTCTTGATGGTGTCGCTCATGCGGGTGATTTCCGGTTCCCGCGGGGCGCATGCTTCAGGCAGTTCCTCTTCTTGCTGCTGGTCGGCGAAAGCTCCGTCGTCTTCAATGTCCTGGTGCTGGTATTCGTGGCGGGTGGTTATGCCTTGAGCACTCCAGTCGATGCTGGACTGGGTTTCGTTGGGAGCGAGGAAGTTGAAAAAAATGGCAGCCCCGATGACCAGCGCCCCCATGAATGCAAAGAAAGGCATGGTGAGACGAGACAACCCGGGTTTGCGCTTCAGGGAGAGATTGGCCGGCCGGTGGATTTTATGTCGATTCTTTTTTGTCATACGTCCATATGCGGTTTAGGCGATGGCCCAGATGATGCTTCAATCGGCGGTGCATGGCCATGCCCGGGCTTTGCGTTGAATTGATGGTGGTCTCATAGCTGTGTAGGACGTCAAGCTCAAGCACTTGTTTCTCCGAAGAGGGCTTCAAAGATTCGTGAGCGCTTTGACTGAAGATTGCAGCAACCGTGGAGCCGTTCTGGCTGCCTTCCTGCGAGTCGTCTAGCGGGGTGTTTTCCAGCTGAAGACTTCGTCGCTGACGCCGCCGAGCATCTCGATGCCCATCTCGAAGAAGCCTGAAAATTCTTCGGGCCGGGTCGTACACCAGCGCACTCGCCCGACGCGTTTTCCCATCCCGGTGAGGACGTTGTCGATGTCGTTGCACATCGACCTTGACGTATTGCCCTGCTCCGAGCGGCATGTCCGTTTCGAGCAGAAGCCCGTTGTAGCTGTAGTTGAGTACCCGCGAGGGGCGCGTCATGGCGTTGTCCGTACCGGGATGCATGTGGCAGGATTCCAGACATGCGAATCGTGGCCATTTTCTTTTTTCAAACATGGTCGGCTCCTGCACCGTCCGCGGGGGCGCTAAAATAAAGTGTCTGGGAGATTTGTTCCCACTACACCGTGCCAGAGCAAAAGGCCAATTGGAAAAATCAGGTCAAAGAGTCCGTCTAGCGGGCCTTTAGGCCATAAATGACAAATTCAACGATGTCTTCGAACAGACCTTCGTCTCCGTAAGGAGTCAGCAGGCCGTGCCGGATGCCGCCGACCAGGTTGCAGAAAACGACGACAGATGTTTCGTGAGGGTCGAGATCGCGTATGCTGCCGTCCCGAACCCCGCGTTCCACACATTCTTCCAGGATTTCGTAAAGTTCCGAGAAGTTGCGGATCATCACGTCCTTGTCCTCGACGGTCTTCAGGTCGCTGAAGGGTGAACAGCGCACCAGAACCATAAAGTCCTGACGCGGATTGCGGGCGAAGTCGAAATAGGTCTTGGCGAAGGTGCGGACCGCCTCAAGGCCATTGGGAACGCCTTGCAGGTTGGTGCGCATGGTCAGCACGAGTTCGTGCACGACATCGAGGCCGGCGGTGAGGAAGAGTTTTTCCTTGTTGCCGAAGTGATGAGTCAGAAGTCCAAGAGCCACGCCGGCCCGTTCCGAGATTTTCTTGAACGTCGTTTCCGAATAACCGTGTTCGCTGAACAGTTCCTTGGCAGCCTTGAGTAGCAGTTCTTTTTTTGTCGGTCCCGTGGCCATGATGGTTTTACTCGTGCGTCTGATGGTGGGTAACGAAAAAGGGCGAGCCGAAGCGTTGAAAAATGTGCGCCCGGCGGTCATTCAGGAACGCGCAGGCGGAAAAAACAAGCTAACTCTTTAAATTGAATACCCAATCAATATGCGTCGTCTTGTTTTTTGTCAACGCGGCGCGGTGGTTCGCATAAATTGACAAACAACGCCCTGATCTTGAATAAGAAGCGTCCATCGTCGGCAAGGAGCAATGAATGAATACCTTGAAATACTGGTCCGGATACATTCTGTCAGCCCTGCGCGCCCGTCTTTACGGACTGCGCCCGGGCAAGAGGGCCCTGGTCAAGAATGACCGGGTTCGCAACAGTCCACTTTATGACGATGTCTGCGCTTGGCAAAAGGCACAGATTGAGTCCATGACATTTGAAAACGACCGCCCGGTCAAAGAGATCAAGGGCGCGGTGGATCTGCCTCTCATGCGCCGCATTCACCGACGGACCCTGCTTGAGATCCGGCACGAGCTTGGAGATCTGTGGCGTCCCTCGTCGGTGACCATGAACGAGGGTCGGGGGATCAGCCTGGATCAGTCCATAGCCATCATGCACCGGTTGCGTGATGCCGGTTTTCCCGACGACTCCCTGGGCGTGGTTTCGGTCGAGTTTGCTGGCAGAAGGCATTCCTTTGCCATTGTTCAGGATCTTGCGGACGATTTTTGGATGCTGGACAATGGAAAGTTTTCCTTCTGTCCGGTGCGTGGAAGCGTTTTTCTGTCCGTGCGCAAGGATGTGCATGTTCTCATAGGGTTCAATTTCTTTGATGTCTGGAATTATTGATCCGGCCTTGCACCGCGCCGGAAGGGAAGGATAAAGTGAAAATCATGCCAACAACGGCCGCACAGGCCGTGCATTTTGATTCCGAGGTCGCTCGGGGGGTGACGGGCAGGGTGGTTATTGGCCGCGTCGACGGCGCAAACAATTTCTGCATGCGCCGTTTTGATCTTGCCCCAGGAGGACATACACCGCGTCATACCCATGCCTGGGAGCACGAGATTTTTTTTCACGCAGGCGAAGGCGAGGTTTTTCACGACGACCAATGGGTCCGTGTCACCTCCGGAGACGCGGTCTTTGTTCCTGGTGACGAAGAGCATCAAATCCGCAACGCCGGAGACTCGGCGCTGACATTCATATGTCTGGTTCCCTCCGGAGCGCCTGAAATCTAAGAGGTCCGCGATGTTGGCCCAAGCCCGAAAATATGCCTACCTCTCCATAGGCGCTTCACTGTTGACCATGGCCCTCAAGTTCGGGGCGTTTTTCCTGACCGGGTCGGTGGGCCTGTTTTCCGATGCCGTGGAGTCCGTGGTCAATCTGACCGCAGGAATCATCGCGCTCATGGCCATTGTTCTGGCCCACCGTCCTGCTGATCAGAGCCATGCCTACGGGCATGGCAAGGTCGAATATTTTTCCAGCGGGATGGAAGGCATATTGATCTGTATCGCGGCTCTGGGTATCGCCTATGCCTCGGTGCAGCGCTTTTTGCACCCACAGGAATTGCATTTTCTGGGTGCTGGCATCGTGGTGGCCACCCTGGCGGGAGCCGTCAATTTTGCAGTGGCCAGGATAATGCTCCGGGCGGCCCGGGAATACGACAGCATCGTGCTTGAGGCCGACGCCAAGCATCTCTTGACCGACGTCTGGACCTCGGCCGGGCTGGTGGCTGCCTTGTCGGTCATGCATTTCGCGCCGCCGTCCTGGCAGGTGCTCGATCCGATCCTGGCTCTGATCATGTCCGGCAACATCATCTGGACCGGGGCGGGGCTGGTTCGCCGCTCCGCCTCGGGACTCATGGACGTCGGCCTGCCCTCTGATGAAGTGGCCCTGATCACGGATGCCATAAGGCGCATCGGCGGAAGCGAATCGGGATTTCACGCCCTGCGCACGCGCAAGTCAGGAGTCGTCCGCTTCGTGGATTTTCACTTGCTCGTTCCCGGAGCCATGACGGTGCAGGAGTCGCACGACCTGTGCTGCGAGATCGAGGAAGCCATCAAGACCGGCCTGCCGGGAAGCCAGATCACCATTCATGTGGAGCCACGCGAGGATTATGCCTCGTTCGACGGCTGGAAGGTGGGAGGTCTTTGCGACAGGTCCGCCTGCCAAAAAGGCAGGCAGAATTGAACAAAGTGCGCTGCGGGGTTTTGCTGTACCGTTGCGTATCCGCGATGGAGGTTTCAATGTGGAAAAAATGGGTAGTGTTGATCTGCCTGGCAGCTTTTTTGGGTGCCGGCTGTTCGACCGTGGGTGAAGTTACCGGCAAAACCGTCAAGGGCGTCGAGAACGCGGCCGACGATTTCAAGGAAGGATACCGCAAGGGCAAGAATGATTGAGGGCCAGGTGGCGTGCTGCGGCTTCGGGCCAAAGCAACGCCCGGGCGGTCTGAAAGACGAGCTTTGTGATCCATTTAATGAATGATCCAGGTCTGTTGTCTTGGTTGGTGGAGGCTGGCATGTCCTGCGATTTCCGGCTTTATGTGAGGGCCCGCTGCTCCCTGGAATCCATTTGGCCGGGACCCGGCAAAGAGTTTGCCAAATTGGGGAGAGCCGTATATTTTTATGCTCCTTTATTGGAGACCATTTTCTGGAGGGAAGAATGAGCAATCCGGTGGTCCTGGTGGACACGACCAAAGGAGAATTTCTGGTCGAGCTGTTCGCGGACAAGGCGCCGCTGAGCGTGGCCAATTTTTTGGGTTATGTGGACGATGATTTCTATGTAGGCACCCTGATCCACAGGGTCGTCAAGGGCTTCATGGTTCAGGGCGGCGGACTCGACAACATGATGCGTGAAAAGCCCACCCGGCCGCCTGTCGTCAATGAGGCCGCAAACGGCCTCAAGAATCTCGAAGGCACCGTGGCCATGGCTCGCACCGCCGATCCGCACAGCGCCTGCGCCCAGTTTTTTGTCAACACGGTCGATAACCCGGACCTTGATCATCAGGGAGAGGACGAGTTCGGCTATTGCGTTTTCGGTCAGGTCATTGACGGGATGGATGTGGTCAAGAAAATTGAAAAAGTCCGGGTCAAAGCCCAGGGCGATCACGAACACGCACCCGCCGATCAGGTGTCCATTAACTCCATTACCCGTTTCGAATGACGGTTTACGGTGAAGTAAGGTAGTCAATCATGAGTGAAGATTTTGCCGAGCTGTTCGCATCCTATGAATCCCAGCGCAAGACAGCCCTCAAGGCAGGGGACAAGATTTCCGGAACAGTGATTTCCATTGGTCAGAAGGCGGCTTTCGTGGATTGCGGAACAGCCGTGGACGGCATCGTTGACCGCGAGGAATTGCTGAACGACGACGGAGAGCTGAGTGTTGCCGAAGGCGACACGCTGGAACTTTACGTGGTGGGCGTGACTGACGACAGCGTGCGTCTGTCCAAGGCCATGACCGGCATCGGCGGCCTCAATATGCTTGAAGACGCCTATAACAGCGGTGTGCCGGTGGAAGGGAAGGTGCGCGAGCAGATCAAGGGCGGCTTTCATGTCGAGGTACTGAAGCATCGTGCCTTCTGCCCGGTTTCCCAGATCGACGCGCGCTATGTCGCGACCCCCGAGGATTATGTCGGGCAGACCCTGCAGTTTAGGATCACCAAGGTCTCCGAGAATGGGCGCAACATTGTCGTGTCCCGCCGGGCCCTGCTCGAAGAAGAGCAGAAGCAGGCCAGCGCCAGCTTTTTCGAGACTGTCAGCAACGGTGATATCGTTGAAGGCACGGTCACCCGACTGGCCGCTTTCGGCGCCTTCGTGGAGCTGGTTCCGGGCGTTGAAGGGCTGGTGCACATTTCCGAAATTTCCTGGGCCAGAATTCAGAGCCCCGAAGAGATCCTGAGCGTTGGCGACAAGGTGCGGGTCAAATATCTGGGTACAAGCGCCGGTAAGAAACCCGGCGAGACACGTCTGTCCCTGTCGATCAAGCAGGCGCAGGACGATCCCTGGAAGACCGTGGGCGAGCGCTTCAAGGACGGCGACAAGGTCACGGGCAAGGTAGTCAAGCTCATGGATTTTGGCGCCTTCGTGGAGATTGCACCCGGCATCGAAGGTCTGGTTCACGTCAGTGAGATGAGCTACGCCAAGCGTATCAACAAGCCGGGCGATGTGGTCCAGGTCGGCGACGTGGTTGCGGCCGTGATCAAGCAGATCGATGTGGAGAAGCAGCGCATTTCACTCAGCATGCGTGACGCCGAAGGCGATCCGTGGCTCAATGTGGCCGAGAAATATCCCGTGGGCCAGACCGTGCAGGGCACTGTGGAAAAACGCCAGCAGTTCGGCCTCTTCATTTCCCTGGAGCCGGGCGTGACCGGACTTCTGCCTCAGTCGGTCATGTCCAGGGCAGAGGGCGAGGTCAAATTCGACAAGCTGGCTCCCGGTGATACCGTGGTGGTCAGCATCGAGAGCGTGAATACCCGTGAGCGCAAGATCAGCCTGGGCACCGGCAAGAAAGAGGAAGTGTCGGACTGGAAAGGCTACAAGCCCCAGTCTTCCGGTACTGACATGGGTTCTCTGGGCAGCGCCCTGGCCGAGGCCCTGAAGAAAAAAAGCTAAACTGTTCAAGAGATTTAACCTTAAATCCAATGGAGGCTTCTATGGCCATGGAAAGATGGGAATGTCCGTGTGGCTATGTCTACGATCCGGCTGAAGGCGATGCGGAGAATAACATCCCCGCTGGCACGGCTTTCGAGGATCTGCCCGAAGATTGGGTTTGCCCCAAGTGCGGCGCGGAAAAAGAGTTTTTCGACAAGATGGATTGATGCCGGATTGTCCTTTGTTTCGTGGGGAGCAGGAAGTGATTCCGCTCCCTTTTTCATTTCCGGGTAAATTGTCCGGGCTGTACGTGGAGGTTGATCATGGACGAGGTGCTGAAGCACAAGGCGGCGAGTTGCTGGGAACGCTACGGGACCGGTTCTGACAGGGACGCCATGGATGTGCTGGCGGGAGAATTTCTTGATTTTCTGACCCGCTGCAAGACCGAGCGCGAAACCGTTGCCTGGGTGGCCGAGCAGGCCGAGGCCTGCGGGTTCTCGGCTGACCTCGGTCAGGAATTGGTCATCCTGCCCTTTCGCGCCAAGGCCGTTCTGCTGGCCCGGAGGGGGAACAAGCCTTTGTCAGAGGGCCTGCGCCTGATCACGGCTCATGTCGACACCCCGCACCTGGATCTCAAGCAGCATCCGCTGCACGAGGAATGTCAGGTCGCGCTGATGAAAACCCACTACTACGGCGGCCTCAAGAAATACCAGTGGCTGGCCCGGCCCCTGGCTCTGCACGGCACCATTGTCGGCATGGACGGCCGTGTCATTACGGTCTGCATCGGCGAGGACGAGAATGATCCCGTCTTTACGGTTCTTGACCTGTTGCCGCATCTGGCCCGCAAGCAGCGCGAGGAAACGGTGGAGAAGGCTTTCGTGGCCGAGAAGCTCAATATTGCCATCGGCCATGAACCGGCCGACACCGACGAGGACGCCAAGGTTCGCCAGCGGGTGCTGGAGCTTCTTTTCGAGCGTTACGCCATCCGTGAGGAGGACCTCTACAGCGCCGAACTGCAGATCGTGCCTGCGGGCAAGGCCCGCTTCGTGGGCCTGGACCGCGCCCTGCTCGGCGGATACGGTCAGGACGACCGTCTGTGCGTGTTCGCTGCTTTCAGGGCCTTCATGGACGCGTCAAAAGGGGATCACACCCAGATTCTCCTGCTGTGGGACAAGGAGGAGATCGGTTCCGACGGTGCGACCGGCGCCAAATCCCGCTTCATGGAATACGCCCTGGACGACATCCTCGATGCCTGGGAGCCTGACACCCGGTTGCGCCACGTGCTGGGCCGGACCAAGGCCGTGTCCGCCGACGTGCACTGTCCCATGGACCCGGACTATCAGGACGTGCACGACAAATACAACGCCTCGCTGCTTGGCTTTGGCCCCGTCTTTTCAAAGTTCACCGGACACGGCGGCAAGTACGGCGCCAGCGAGGCCGACTGCGAATACGTGGCCTGGTTCAGGAAACTGCTGACCGCAGAAAACATCCCCTGGCAGATGGCCGAAATGGGCAAGGTGGATGAGGGCGGGGGCGGCACGGTAGCCAAGGAACTGGCGATCTACGGCATGGAGATCATAGATTTCGGGCCCGGAGTGTTGTCCATGCATAGCCCCTTCGAGATCAGTTCCAAGGTCGATCTTTTGGCCACGGTGCAGGCCTACAACGCTTTTTATCGCAGCTAGCAGGCCGCTGAAAAACGGCAATCTGCAGCGTCAGCGAAAAAATCCAGACCGCTTATGTATGCGCAATACACTGCGCGCCCTGGATTTTTTCGCTTCCTTGCACCTCGCCATTTTTGAGCGGCCTGCGGATTTTGCATTTCTCAACAGTCAGCCAGGAGTTTCAGATGCCTGTCATCATGGGTACGGCCGGACATATCGACCACGGCAAGACGAGCCTCATCAAGGCCCTGACCGGCATCAACTGCGACCGGCTGGCCGAAGAGCAGAAGCGCGGCATCACCATCGAGCTGGGCTTCGCCTACCTGGATCTGACCCCCGAAGTTCGCCTCGGCATCATCGACGTGCCCGGTCACGAGCGTTTCGTGAAGAACATGGTCTCCGGGGCGGCGGGCATCGATTTCGTGCTCCTGGTCATTGCCGCCGACGAAGGCATCATGCCCCAGACCCGGGAGCACCTTGAAATCTGCTCGTTGCTCGGCATCCGGGCCGGGCTTGTGGCCCTGACCAAGACGGACATGGTCGAGGCGGATTGGCTTGATCTGGTGCACGAGGAAGTGGAGGCGTATCTGGCCGGATCGTTTCTGGAAGGTGCGCCCATCGTTCCGGTTTCGGCCCACACCGGCGCGGGACTGGAAGAACTCAAGGGACATATCGCCGAACTGTCTTCGACTTTTGCCCCGGACCGGCGTTCGGATCTGTTCCGCCTGCCGGTGGACCGCGTCTTCACCATGAAGGGCCACGGCACGGTCGTGACCGGAACTTCCATTTCCGGAGCCCTGCGCCTGGGCGATGAGATTGAGATCGTCCCGTCCGGGCATCGTTCAAAGGTGCGCGGCCTGCAGGTGCATGGCACTGCCGCGGAAACGGCTCACGCCGGCGAGCGCACCGCCGTCAACCTGTATGGCCTGGAAGTGGCGGAACTCGAACGCGGCGAAGTGCTGGCTCATCCCCAGACTCTTTTTCCATCCATGGTTTGGGACGTGGAAATGACCTGCCTGTCGTCTTCGCCCAACCCCCTGAAGCACCGCACGGAAGTCCATTTTCATCACGGCTCGCGTGAGGTCCTGGCCAAGCTCTTTTTTCTCGATCGCGACAAGCTCGAACCCGGCGAGACAGCGATCTGCCAGGTCCGCTTCCCTCGCCCGCTGCCCGGCGTATACGGGGATCGCTGCATCGTGCGTTCGTTCTCTCCCCTGCAGACCGTGGCCGGTGGGCGGATCATCAATCCTTTGGGTCGCAAGGTGCGCCGTCATTCCAAGGATATGGAAACTCTGTCCAGCCTTGGCGCCGCAACGGGCGAAGAGCTGCTCCTGGCCCAGCTGCGGCTGGCCGGACGCGGAGGTCTGACCGTGGCCGAGCTGCGCATCATGACCGACATGGAGTCCAGGCTTCTCGACAAGACCTTGCAGATCCTGGGCGGAAAACAGCTGGCCTTCCAGTTCGACCGCGACGACAAGCGCTTCGTGGGCGCGGATGTGCTCGATGGTCTGGCCGGGAACTGCCTCGAATATCTGGGCGAATACCATCGGCGCGAGCCCATGCGTCAGGGCTTGTCGCGGGCCGAGCTGATTTCTGGATTCGGGCGGGGCATGCATCCCAAACTGGTGCATTTCCTGGTCGAAAGACTGGTCAAATCAGGGCAGGTACTGCTCGAAGCAGACATCCTGCGCCTGCCCGGGCATGTGGTCTCCCTGGCTTCGGATCAGTCGGGCCTGCGAACGCTGATGGAAACGGCCTACATGCAGGCGGGATTCATGCCGCCGACCACCAAGGCGTTTCTGGAGGAGAACGGGCTGGCCGCCAAGGACGTTGCGCAGATGTACCGGCTGCTCATGGAAGAGGGCGTGCTCATCAAGGTCAGCGAGGAGTTCTACTACGCCAAGACGGCCATGGACGAAATCATCGCCCGCGTGCGGGGGTTCTTCGAATCCAACCAGGAAATGGGCCCCCAGGATTTCCGCGATCTGACGGAACTGACCCGAAAGTTCGCCATTCCGGTGCTCGAATACCTGGACAAGGAAAAGATCACCATGCGTATTGGGGACAAGAGGCAGATTCGCAAGAGGTAACTGATTTTTTGTCGACGGTTCAGGTAGAGGCACGAATTTTCGGAAAAACGGAAATTCGTGCCTTTTTTATTGAGGGGTTTCGGACTTCGTTGCTGCAAAGCGTTGCGGGAAAAAGAGTACTGCAAGGGGTGCAGGGGATGAGTCCCCTGCCCGCCGGAGGCATACTTTTCACGGTGGGTCGCGTTCCGTCGCGTGCCGGGCAAGGTCTGCCGGAACTCCCTCGCGGGCCTCGTAATGCTTCCCGGCCTTGAGTTTTGGGCGGGAGCAGCGCGTTG